>JAAURB010000107.1 GCA_012033335.1 Oscillatoriales cyanobacterium RM2_1_1 | reverse complement strand
TTGACTCGCTTTTCTGCTGCTTTGCGTAATTTCTGAATCTCTTCCCATAGCGATTCTATCAAGGCATCTTTGCCCTCGGAGGTCAGTTGCTTGAGGTCGGGAAGTTCTGTAATCTCTTTAATCTACCAATTTTTTCTACCCTGTCAACTACCCCCTGTTGAGCAATTACCGATTTTCTAGTCAGGGATGGGGGTTGTGTTCTGGATTTCTGCCTGTGCGGGAATGACGGTTGGTTAGGACTCGTCATCTTCAGGATTGGAATCATAGATGTTTGTTGTCAGTCCCCGACGTTCTAGACCTTCCAGAATATTGTGAACTTCGACCAGCTCTCGGTTTTCTGGTTTTTGCAGCCATTCAATCAATGCCTCAACAGCAACATCACTAATTGACCAGTCTCGACCTGCATCTTTGAAAGGAATGATGGCTCGGACGATGAAGTCGATGTCCTGTGAAATTTGTGCCCTGAACTGAACTGCTTTCGACTTCGCCATTACTCAACAAAAGAACTATTCAGCAATCCTGCCATACAGCAGAACAGTTTAATTGGCTTTGTTTTTTCCCGCTACACAATTTTTATTTTTGCAATATCGCAATTTTGCGATATTGTTATTGAAAGGCACATAGAAACTCTTCCATATCAATGGAAAGGGTTGACGTTTATTGGCAAACAGAAACTATGGCAGAAGAATTTCTCTCCCTAGAAACCAACGACGACGCACCCCAAGCAGCTATCAAGCCCGAACCTCGACAGCAGGTGAAGCATTTATTGATTGGTTCTCCTGACACAGTGCATTGTACGATTCAGAATTTGCATGTCAGAGGCTATGCCGAAGCTCAAGCCTGGAGCCCCCCAGTCAAAGCGGGTAATCTGGGTCAGCCTGGAGATGTATTGAGTGTTTTGTACAAATTTGGTATCGGCTTTTCCCTTGCCTAATTTCTCGTCGAACTCACCTCCGTTTACCTTAAAATCTGTAGTCTCAATCCAGGAAGCTGGATCCATCCAACTCCCTGGACTGTTTAAACGGGTGAACCCATTATGGGCAAACCATCGGTTCTAAGAGGCAGAATTGACCGCCGCATTTCCGAGAAAATCCCAGCAACCCCTAGGATTGCAGATAAACGGTCACGTCCTGGCTGTCAAAGTTGGAGGTGGCGAAATCTAACTGACCATTATTATCCAGGTCAGCCACAATTAGCCCCACCGGAACATCCCCAACCGTGAAGCTTTCCGGCGCAGCAAATGCGCCATCTCCCTGATTTCTCAGGAAAGTAACTTCCGTACCCTGGCGATCGCCCGCTTCAAAGAATACCGAGTTTCGCATGATCAGATCGGGGTTACCATCGCCGTCGATGTCTGCCGTACTCAGGGTGCTGGGGTTTTCTCCAGCGGCAAAACCAATAGCCGCTGCAAATGTCCCATTCCCATTACTCAGGAGCACGGAAGTCGTGCCATCGCCAAAATTGGCCGTAGCCAGATCTAGGTTGCCGTCCCCATCAAAATCCGCCGTCACCAAGTCATTAGGGCGATCGCCGACCCCAACTTCCACAGCTTGAGCGAAGGTACCACTGCCCCGATTGAACAGGACAGAAACCGTATCCGCCCGTTCATTGTTGGCAGCAAGATCTAAATCTCCATCTCCATCCAGGTCGGCGGCGGTGACATCACTAACTCCTGCTCCAACTGTCACCGTGGACTTCTGGGTGAAGTTCCCCAGACCATCGTTGTAGTAGATCGAAACCGTACTCCCCAAGAAACCCACCCCGAATTCATTCTCAACGGAATCAATCGCAAACAGATCGGGACTGCCATCCCCATTGAGATCAGCCGCCTCCCTTAACACCGGGCGATCCGTCGCGATAAAACTGGAGTTACTGCCATCACTGAAGTACAGCAAGATTTCATCGGAATCCGCCTCGGCATTGGCCACATCTAAACCCCCATCCCCATCAAGGTCGGCGATCGCCAGGGTCGGGTCATCTCCCGCCCCAGAGGAGATAAAGTCTGTTTCAAAGTCAATCGGGCTACCGAAGGAGCCATCTCCATCGTTAAACAACAGGGAGAACCCACTGAAGAATTCGCTGGTATTGGCTACGACTAAGTCTTCGTTCCCATCTCCATCTAGATCCCCATTGACGGTATAGCCCGGGGTTTCATTCACGAAGTAATCTGCCCTTGTCCATTGGGAATTAATAAAGGTATTCTGACCCACATTTGCCGCAAATAAATCCAGCCCAAAGGCATCGTAGACTGGCGTTCCAGCTTCATCTGTGGTCTGTATAAAGTCAATCTCACTGCCAATACCGTTAAATCCAGCGGGTAAGTCTAAATTGAAATAGTAAGGCACATAGGCAGCGTTGCTAGCATTCACATCCGCATAGACACTGACAAATACCTCCCCTGGGACAGCGGCATCAGGGGCAGGGGTTTCTCCCAGAATGAAATACAATCCATTTGTTCCCTCCTCATTGGGAAGAGTCTGAATATCATAGAGTGTCTCCACAGCCAGGCTACCCGGTTCCCCATAGGTATAACCGAAATAATAGTCACCGTTCACACCCAATCCGTCATAGAGATAGGCAAAGTCATACCGCACCAGGCTGGGGCCGGTGGGTGGTTCAGTGGGCGGTTCTTCTGGTGGGGTCTCCACTAGGTCAAGAATCGCCTCTCCCAGAGCCAGAACATTAACCCGCTTATACTCCGTCTCGGTATTGTTTACGTTGTCATCTTCATCATCGCCATCAAAGATCGTGTCACCGGATGCCTGAATCAAAGTGTTGAATTCAGCGAAGGTGAGTTGACGACCCAATTCCTGCACCGCTAGTTGTTGGGCTAGCACCGCAATTCCAGCGATGTGAGGGGCAGCCTGGCTGGTTCCTGCCAGGTCAATAATGTCGCCATTGGGGCCTGCTCCCGCAATCAATGCTCCGGGGGCAAAAATATCGGTTAGGTTCGGATCTCGCTGGGAGAAGGAGGTAATCTGATCAGCTCGGGTGGTGAAATCAGCCGCCCCATCACCCCAAAAGAAGAATGAACCGTTATTTCCATCCCAGACTGCGCCTACTGCCAGGGAATTGGGATCAGCAGCGGGATAGCTTACTCCAGGCCCGAAAGAAAAGTAACTATTCCCGGCGGCTGAGACAACAATGACGTTATTCGCTACCAGAGCCGCCAGTTCATCCCCAATCCCGCGTTCTTCAGGAGATGTCGCTTCCGTGAAGTTGCCTCCCCCTAACGATAGATTGACACTGGCAATGTTGTACTCCGCCGCATTCTCAACGACCCATTGCAAGGCGGCTTCGATATCACCAAACCTGGCTCCTGCTAAGGGATCGTCCGGGAATACCTTCAGATGAATGATGTCTGCACCAGGGGCCATGCCCGTGTAAGTCCCATCCTGGGAGGCAACAATACTGGAAACGTTGGAGCCGTGGCCATCAAGGTCACTGGCATCGGTATCATTGTCAGCAAAGTCGTACTGATAGATAATCCGATCCGCAATCCCATTGCCATCCGCATCGGCTCCAAAGAAAGGATGATCCAGGTCAATACCGGAGTCAATGATTACGGTTGCAAAGCCGCTACCATCAATTCCAGCAAACCGGGGATCCGTGCGAAATGACTCCGCGTTGGGGTCGTTGGCGGGGGGTTCAAGGTTAATCAGAGGGGCAGACTCAGCCGTGAATAACACCACAATTTCATCTGAACCCCCAGTAGAAATTCCGGGCTGCCGAGGAATAGCCGTGACATTGAGGGTGTAGTCTGTTGCATCCGGGTCAACTGCTTTAACCTGGATAAAATAGGTTCCGGTTTCTAAGGGTTGGGTAATGAATTCATCCGTAATCCCCAGCCGTTCTGAGCTCTCAATCACCGTACCGTTACTATCGAGCAAGAACAGGTCAGCATCCTGGCTCAAGCCATCTAGGGAAAGCATCAGATTGCTGCTAGCCCCCACGGAGAATACATAGAAATCCTCTAAATCAGTCGGGCTCAACTGCTCTGAATAAATCAAAGTCTCAGAACTGACCGCAATATCCAGGGCTGTCTCCAGGGTATTGCCGGGATCGTCAGTGATGTCCCGTTCTTCCCCATCCCCCATATCCGGCAAATCAATTTCGATTACCTCAATCGGGGCATCTTCAATCACCTCAGGGTCAGGCAGTTGGGGAATATCAGGAATTTCTGGAGGGGTGATAACGGGAGGCGGGGTAGGAGGTTGTTCTAGACCCCCATCAAAGGTAAAACTCACCGTTATAGTGGCGACCAACCCGGCTTGATCCGTAGCTTCCAGTTGCAAAGTATAGGCTGTGTTATCCATCAGGGCTGCCCCCTGGAGAATCTCCAGATCCTGGCGGCTGAGGGTAAACTGACCATCGGCTCCCAATTCATCCGAGATATCAATTAAATTTCCAGCCAAGCCACCCTGGAATTCTACAATCTCAGTTGTGTCTAGCACCGTGCCCCGAATCGTCGGATCGGCGGTGATGCCATCGGTGTTGTTGTCCCCCGTATCATTGACCAATGCCGCTGTAATCTGAGCGGCTCCCGTATCTAGGGTAAAGTTAATTGTTCTATTGCAGACACCCGTTCAGCGGTATCAACTGCCCGCAGTTGGAGGGTGTAACTACCATCGGAAAGCCGACTTCCCCGGATGAATTCTAGATCGCCCTGAGCCAGAACAAAGTTTCCTGCACTATTGAAGGTCGGTAGAACGGTCACGAAAGTTTCACCATCTAAGCTAGCTTCCAGCCGATCCACACCGACGTTATCGCTGAATCCCCCCAAAATTGTCGGGTCAGAGGTAACGTTATCCACCTCGCTGATGCCCGTGTCATTCTCCAGCCCTGCTTGTAGCGTAGGGGGTTCAAAGTCGATGTTTGAAATCGGAGGCAGTTCGGGTTCGGGAAGTTCAGGGGAGTCAACCTGGAAACTTGCGGAAGTCACCGTAGCCCTATCTACACCCTGGAGAACTGCAAGAATTTCCCCAGTGGTTGCATCCTGAAGGATCGTATCCCCAGCCGTTCCAAGAATTTCTAGATCGGCAAAGGTCAACCCTGCCGTAAGCTGAATCAGGTCTTCCCCCACAGCAAAGTCGGTGATTAAGTCAGCCTCTGAAACACTAAATCCTCCGGTTCCCGCCCCCACGACAAAACCATCGGCTCCTGCCCCTCCCGTTAAGGTATCTGCGCCCTTGTCTCCATGCAGGGTGTCGTTTCCCTGGTCTCCTGACAGTTGATCATTGCCCTGACCACCGAACAGGAGATCATTGTCTTGGCCCCCAAACAAAAAATCATCGGCCTGAGAACCATAGAGACTATCTGTATCTGCGTTACCGTAAAGGGCATCAATTTCACCACCCCCCACCGATCTGGTCTGAGCCCCCCAAACCAAAAATTGCATCCTGAGACCCTGTACCCACTAGGAGATTAGCATCCGAATCTCCCAAAATAATATTGTCTGGACTATTGTCGGGTAGAAACACCATAAGTTGTTCACCTGGAAGGGATATGTGACTTGAGGGTTGAGATCCTGCATAAAATTGCAGTCAACGACCAACCCTAACAAAATATATCTCTGGTGTTAAATCACTTATGCAGTTCAGAATAGGGAGTCCGTCGGCCTGTTGATGATAGTCCGAGGCGAAAATTTTTAGCTGAGAGCCGATTTGAGCCCTGACCTGAATCCAGGCCGACAGTTATTCCAATTCCCACTCGAACTCAGGGTTTTTGTCCCATTGAACCTTTATCGGCAGAACATTTTTGGGTTTCTCTAATTTCCAGATTTAAGGGGATTTGCCAGATAACCCCACTTGCCCCCCGTCAAAACCCACACCCACTCTCCAGGGCCTCCCATGCCATCGCAACCCCTGCCTTCCAGGATCCAGGTGTCATCAAGCTGAACTGGGGCAAAACCCTCGACAAAGGATGCGGCATTGGCAAGCACCTGGGGCTGAATGACTAACTGGCCTTGCTTGTTGATGTAGCCCCATCTAAAGTTGGGTTGATCCGGTTCATAGCTAATCCGAAAACCAACCGCCGCCAGACCTTCCGAGAAGGGCTTGACCTCGGCGATCGCCGGATCAATTCGTAAACCCACCTGACCAGCGGAGTCGATGAACATTCTCTGTTCTGATTGACTCACCAGGGCCCAGCCATCAGAAAATCCCCCTGCCATCTCAAACTGAGGTTGAATCACCCACGCCCCTGAACGATTGATATAGCCCCATTTGCTCTCCAGGCTGAGCCGAGCCGGGGCAAGATCTTGACTAAACTCCCCCACATCCTGAAACTGAGGTTGAATCACCCAATCCCCTGCAGAGTTAATACAGCCCCATTTTTCCTCAAATTTTACCCAGGCCCGGTCATTGCTAAAATCCCGAACCTCTAGAAACCGGGGTTGAATCACCCAATCTCCAGTCAGGTTAACACAGCCCCATTGCCAATCAGAGTTCACCCAGGCCCGGTCATTGCTAAAATTCCGAACCTCTAGAAACCGAGGTTCAACAATCTGATTCCCGGTAGAGTCAATGTAACCATATCCCCATCGGTCTACGTTGGTTTGAGATATCCAGGCCCGTTGTTGGTGAAAATCCCCCGCCTGATCAAATTGAGGTTGGATTACCCACTGTCCGGCCTTGTTAATGTATCCCGTTTTACTCTGATAACCTATCCCAGCCGATCCTGTAGCAAAAATCCGAGCCAGTCCTTCAGAAAAATCTCCAAAGTGATATCCCAAATCGCGATAGGGTTGATCTCGAAGAAACTCCAGGGGAATGAAAGTTTTCTCAGTCCGATCCATATAACCCGCCGTTCCCTGACTGCTATGGCCAACCGCAATTAACCCTTCTGAGAACCGATCTCCCAGAAGAAAAACACCAGTGGTTTTAGGAAAGCCAATCTGACCTGAGGAGTTAATAAAATAGTGGGCGCTATTCTCTTCCCGAACCATGGCAAGCCCTGCGCCAAAACTGTCAACGGCTACAAATTTGGGAGCGATCGCAAATACCCGTCGATCTGCCCCTGCCAAAGCCACAGACCGGGGCAGTTCATGAAATCCCAGAGCCTCGCCCAAAAAGGCTGAAACCTCTGCCCGGGTAGCACTGCGATTGGGATGAAATCGCCGCACCTCAGGATGGTTGACAATCAAGCCCCGGGTTGTGGCCGCAGCGGTCAAAGGTTTGGCATAGGTTGGAATTTCGCCAGCATCATCAAAATAACGGTATAGTAAATTTTCCGGTTGGGCTGGAGTCGCCGATTTTAAATAGGCCGCCAGAACGATAATGGCCTGCACCCGAGGAATCGGTTGATTCGGCCGGAAAGTGCTGTCGGGGTAGCCCGCAAAAACCCTTTTTGGGTGGCATTGCGAATATCCCGACTGGCCCAATGACTACTGGGAACATCCTTGAACGCGATCGCGGTCGAATCAACGGAGCATCTGGAAAAGCCCCCACCACCAGGGTTGCAAACTCAGCCCGGGACACTGAAGCATCCGGTCGAAAACTACCATCCGGATAGCCACTGATAATTTTGGCCTGGTGCAGGCGAGTGATGTAAGCCTGGGCCCAATTATTTCCAAGATCCGATAGCATAAATGCCTCTGAAAGCTGTCTTTCAAGTATGCCCCAATAGTTACCCATCAGACGATCTGGCTCATCTGCCCTAGATCCCCTCAAACATTCAACTTTGGCGATTTGATCTGCCGAGGAGCAACTAAAAATAATTCGGGTTTTTAAGGGCGATATTATTGCCACTAAAAACCCCCTTATTTTATAAGAGAGTTTTTAGGCTTTCAAGCTGATTTTTTAATGATTAACAAGGAATGCAGGAAACGTTCAAGTTGTTTCTAATTGACTGGTCTAATCCTTCAATTCAGAATTCTTACAGGGATCTCCCTCAAAAGGGCTAACACCAACTGTGGGGTAAATATCTTTAGTAAGACTAAAGATGCGCCCAAAGCCTTCATAGATATAGATAATTGTGTTCCTAAAGGACTTGAAGA
Organism: Oscillatoriales cyanobacterium RM2_1_1; assembly: GCA_012033335.1. Lineage (GTDB taxonomy): Bacteria > Cyanobacteriota > Cyanobacteriia > Cyanobacteriales > Microcoleaceae > JBHJGO01. The sequence continues at coordinate 7,572 of JAAURB010000107.1, read as the reverse complement.
GATTATTCATAACGTTTCACCTCTTTGACTAGATGGTTTTGATTAGATAGCTGAGTTATGCAAGCTAGAACTCTCTACAACTCTATTCTAAGAGATTAAAATTCAATCCTCGAAGAGCGCAATATTTATTTGCACTATTTATTTGCAAGTTCGGTTAGAACGGATAGACTGTAACTCAGTCTTTTATATAAAAAAATATAAGTAAGATTAATCACTGTCGAACTCAGAATTGCCCATTAGCATTCGAGTATTAGTATTCGAGTATTTGGTATTAACACAGCAATCACAAATGATTGATCTATAAAATAGAGTGAAGGGGGCAATACCCCCTGATTGAGCATTTTGCCCCCAAATTCCCCGTTGGCAAAACGGTAAGAGGTAGTTCGACACCAGGTTAGTCGCTGAGGACTGACATCAAGCCGCTTGCAGCAGTGGCAATTCATTCTGGCTATCGGCATCAGTTGGCATAGCATCCTGGGCCAGAGATTGCATTTGACCCTGCCGTTGAATAAAGTTCTGAGTCATGGCGATCAAGGCATTTACCTTCCGTCCGCGCCATTCATCGATGACTTGATTGGCTTCAAAGGCCGGAAGACGGCGGTACAGCGCCTCTTTCAGATAGGCAGCATGACGAGTTTCATCCTGGGCAATACTGAGCATTGCCTTGCGGGTGCTGAGGGCAGCTTCGTTATCCTCTGGTAGGGCATGGGCCATTCTGACAAAGTCCCTGCTAGCATCCAGTTCCAGGATGTGAGTACTCCCGATGAATACCACCCAATCAATGGCTTCTCCCTTCAACTCCGCCTGACTATAACCTTTAAAATAAGCATCAAAGAAAGGATTGCGTTGCCGATCGGGATTTTTTTGGGCCTCTGCCGCCAGGATTGCTGGATCAATGGCTTGCTTGTGATGACGCTTCAAGGCTTGGGCAAAAATCTGACCATGACGACGCTCATCGGCGGCATGGCGGGTCAATTGTTCGGCCATCCAGGGATCTGCTTCTGCCAGGGCGCGATCGCGCAAAGTTTCCAGGAAAGGAACTGAACCGGATTCTGCCATTTGGAACCCTGCTAGTAGATTGGGGCGAGTTTGAGGATCCCGCATTCCTCGGGCCATGATATAGGCACTGGCACCGTTACCGACGATATGGAGGAGCTGAGTGAGTAAATTCATAGTTTAACGGTTCAGAGTAATAGTTTGAAGTGATTCTAGAATGGCTTCAGAGGCTTCAAAGTGTGATTTGGAGCACTGATTCAAGCTGATGAGCTAATCCTGTTTTTTAGTATGCCGATTTTTCCCTAATTTCGCAGGGAATGTTGACGAATTGTACGACTAAATTTTGGACGATGTCGAGTAAAGCCGAGTTTTGCTGGGGTTGGCTTGAGGAGATTGGTAGAACATCCGATTGCTTTTGACTTGACCAATCACTAACCTAATCTTCCTTCTGATGCATCGGATGGATGAACTCTCAGTCTGAAAAATTTTCAGAGCCTCTTGCATTTTTAGAAGGCGCACCTGCAGAAATTCCTGAATGTAACGACTAGCACAATATTTCCTGACCCTAGGGAAGGGGCATTCACTTCTAGCATGGATACCGCGGATTGTCATGTCCGGGTTTGAGGATGTTGGCGCAATTGGCGCAGTTATGGAGATGAGATTGTTAGAATGTTAAGTAATGTAAGTTAAGTAATGTAATTATTACCCTGGGCAGAATTCTGGTGTAGATATCCTGGTTATCAGTTGAGAATTTTGCCTGCTTTTCCATTGCTGTTGATCTAGCTTTTCTCATCCATCCGTTCCTCTATTATGTTTTTTCACCTCTATGTTTTTTCACCTCAACCGGAGAAACCAAGTCATACTATGATGCCAAACGATTCTTGCCGCCCTGACCAGAACTCTGCATTCCCTGGTGTCCAATTCAGTCAGACGCAATTTGATCAATCTGAAGATGATAAACCTGAAGAAGCTTGCGGGGTTTTTGGGGTCTACGCCCCAGGGGAAGATGTAGCCAAGCTGGCTTATTTTGCTCTTTACGCCCTGCAACATCGAGGTCAGGAGGCAGCAGGCATCGCCACCTTTGAGGGAGAAACACTACATCTGCATAAAGATATGGGTTTGGTGTCCCAGGTGTTTAATGAATCGGTATTGAATCAACTACCGGGAAACCTCGCGGTTGGTCACACCCGTTACTCGACTACTGGATCGAGTCGGGTTGCCAATGCCCAACCGGCGATCGCCCATTGTCGATTGGGATCGGTGGCTGTGGCTCATAATGGTAATCTCGTCAACGTAGCCGAATTGCGGGCGGAACTCACCCGTCGTCAATATAGCTTTGTTACTACCACAGATACGGAGTTGATTGCCCTGGCGATCGCCTCGGAAGTAGAACAGGGCAAGGATTGGTTAGGGGCCTGTGTCAGTGCCTTCAATCTCTGCAATGGGGCATTTAGCCTGGTGATTGGTACCCCCAATGGCTTAATTGGGGCTCGGGATCTCCACGGTATCCGACCCCTGGTGATTGGGACATTGGAAGACATGGCGACCCATAAAACCCGTTACGTTCTCGCGTCTGAAACCTGTGGACTGGATATTATTGGAGCGGATTATTTACGGGATGTAGAACCAGGGGAACTGGTCTGGATTACGGAGGATGGCTTGGCTTCTTTCCACTGGAGTGAGAAACCAGTGCGGAAGCTTTGCATTTTTGAGATGATCTATTTTGCTCGCCCGGATAGTGTGTTTCAGGGGGAGACCCTGTACAGCTACCGACTGCGAATTGGCAAAGTATTGGCCAGGGAATCCAGCGTAGCCGCAGATATGGTGATTGGCGTGCCCGATTCAGGCATTCCAGCGGCGATTGGGTTTTCCCAGGAATCAGGAATTCCCTACGCCGAGGGCTTAATCAAAAATCGTTATGTGGGCCGGACGTTCATTCAGCCCACCCAGGGAATGCGGGAAGCAGGAATCCGGATGAAGCTCAATCCTTTAAAGGATGTCTTGGACGGAAAGCGAGTCATTATGGTAGATGACTCGATTGTTCGGGGAACGACTAGTCGGAAGATTGTCAAAGCTCTGCGGGATGCTGGGGCTACGGAAGTTCACATGCGAATTTCTTCTCCTCCGGTTACCCATCCCTGTTTCTATGGGATTGACACGGATACTCAAGATCAGTTGATCGCCGCCCGCAAGTCCGTAGCAGAAATTGCTGATCATTTGGGGGTTGATTCTTTAGCCTATCTGAGCTGGCAGGGAATGCTGGCAGCAACTCAGGATGATCCGAATCATTTCTGTTCTGCCTGTTTCACTGGGGATTATCCCGTGGATGTACCAGAAACTGTCAAACGCTCTAAACTGGTACTCGAACAGGTAGTTCAAGCTTGAGCAGGTCTATCCGCAAGCCCTATTCGAATTCGACAAGCCACATACAATAGTCGTCAATCAGTTGATAGTTGGGAGAGCTTTCGTCGGTAATCATCAGGTTGATCAGGGGTAATGTGAAGGATTTGCGATCGTGAGTTCGCTCTACTTCTACTAATAATCCATCTGCTTCATCGAGTTCAGTGGAAAACTTTTTCAACTGAAACACATCGGTGTAGCTAGCTCTTTCCTGTTTTAAGCCCTCATATTCTGCCGGGATGCCCGATTCAGAACTGAGAAAGTCTTCTTCCCATTCAAAGGGATCAGCCCCGGTCAAGTAGCAGGGATGACTGATTGCCTTCGTTAAATATTTTGAATACTGCCTCAGCTTGCGAGGAGTAACATCGAGATCTTCCCCAATGATCGCTTCTATCCGTTCCTGCAATTCTTCGGGATTTGAGGACGTTTCTGCCAGGCCGTGGAGTAATGCCAGGCCAAAACTGCCAAGTTCACCGTCACTACCCTGGATTAATTCTTGAGCAACGAATGAATCCAGGGATTCAAGTCTTTCAAAGAACTCAGCAATAGCCGGGGGCAGTTTGTTGGTAGTGGAAGTAGATTGAATCAGTCTGTGGCTACAGACAATTGTTTCATCAATTTGCAGAGGCTTTAGTCCTTCTGGAGCCGGTTGCGCTTTCCCCTTGCTGGACTTTTGATAGGATTTAGACATAGGATTATCCTCAAGAAAACTCTGAAATACTGGGTTATATGGGTTGACTCAGGTTCTGGCTGAGTCACGCTATCCAACAAAATATAGCAATTCCAAATGATGTTGGATACATAGATGAAAATTTGTAATCCAGCCCTTTAGTCTAATCGATGAGGCATCGCCCTGACCTGGCTTTGAGATCGAGGGTCATGATTTAGATTGATGATTCAGGTTGATGATTCAAATAGGATGACTTGACCGCCGCAAATTTTGTAGCAAATTTTAGAGAATCAAACCGGCTCAGGTACAAGCTCTAATTCTGGGATTCCAGGAATGCCTGGACTCGACCACCGGGTTCAAGCACGACACGGATCTTGGGGGCGGTGCTATTTTGGGTGGGGGAAACAAATGGGGCTCCAGCTGAAGGTAAAACGAGCTTGGGTAATTGATTCAAGGACGCTTGGCCCACAGGGGTAATACTCTGAATTGAGCCATCTGCATTGAGTTGCAAGCTATATTGCAAGGCTCGATTAAGGGATTTGGGAGGATACCAGGCTTGCTGAAAATAGTCCCTGACTTCCTCCACCTGGGGAATCTGATCGAATAGAGAGGTATCCTGCTGTCTCTGAGATGCCAGGGTTCGGGGCCGTTTATTCAGGGGTTGTAATTCTTCAGATTGGGGTTCAGTGGGTTGAGTTTCAGAATCATTCGGCAGATCTGCCCTGGCTTGAACTTCGGCTGGATCCTCAACATTCCGGCCTGGGATCACAGCAGGAGGAGGATCGTTTTCCAGGGTCGGAAGCTGAATCACCTGGGGGGGCAGACTAATAGGAGGAGGGGTATTTGGAATTGGGGCAGGAACTACAGGCTGAGGAGCCGGAACCGCTGCAACCGTCGGGGCTGCAATGGGTTCAGGGTTCGCCGGAATTACCATCGTGCCATGGCTTCAACAGCCAGATCAGGGATTGAACCGGGAGGAGATGCAGGAGGAGCCGCAAACAGGGGCGGGGGAACAGGCAAGGGCGCAGTATCAATGGTGGGCAAATTGGAGGCAACATTTAGATTGGGTGTTGCGGCAGAGGCAGGGGGAGGAGTTTGCCAGGTGGGTAAGGGTTGCTCAACGACCAGATTAGGGGGCGGGGATAGGAGCTGAGGCGTTGAGGCTGGAATGGGGGATGAAGCACTGTTTTGGTGATGGTGATTGATCAGTTTGACGATCCCGGTAGCAGCCCCAATCCCGACTAGGATAGTTAGAGCCGTTCGCAACCCCGCGAAAACCAACGGCTTCCCCCTTAACCCCCGGGACTCCCGCACTGGCATATCAGCTAAATCATCGTGGGAATACGCGTCTAAAGCTGTGGTCAGATCAAACAGTTGCAAGGCACTAAGATGAACATAGGGGCCAGACTGTTCATCGGCCAGGGATCCCAGGAACAGGTCATGATACAGCCAGCCAGCGGGTTTCAAGTAAATGTCAGGGGGGAGTTCAGGGGCGGGTATCTCTAGATTGACAGGTTCCCAATTCTCCTGTCGCTCTACTTTTATTGGTTCTGATGATTCTATTGATGAACGGTCTAATGAGCGATGTTTTGAGGCCGTTTCCAAGAAATCTGCCGAAGTATCCCTTGAATTTAAACTCAGGGGATTTTGCAATCCTTGTTTTGACCCCCTCGCAATCAGATCAGGAGAAGATCCTGCCGGGATGCTATTGAGGAATTTTCCAGAAGAGACTGACAATATATCCTGGGAGCCCTGAATTCGCCCCATCAAACCATCAATTTGAGGCGGAAACCGCAACAAGATCTCAACATAGGCGGTGACCGTCTGATACAACTGCTCTAACTGGGGGCGATCGCCTTTGACCCGGATATATTCAGCTTCGGTCAGACGCGGATCATCAAAACGCAGATTGAACTCAAAATCCTCTAGGACAGGTTGTTTCAACAATCGAGCCATCAATGGTGAGCGGGCCATGACTGCCAGAGTGCAGGTGGGAGGAGTGTATTGGCGAGTGATCATGATGTCAGGTGTCCTATGCTGAGAATTGAGGTTTGATCAGGGCTGACCAGAACCGTTGGGGACTATCTGAGTTACTACAAAATAATAGGTCAATCAGTAGCTTAAATGCTAAGGGTTCGAGTTGCTCAGTTGAAATATCAATCGAAACATCAGGGAACGGATAGGATCTAGACTGCCCCTGTTGCTGGAAGGTTGTCAGATAAGTTTGCAATAAAGCAGACTGAGCTGGATCATCCCCTTGCTGAGTTAATTGCTCCAGTAAGGTGACGGCTCGACGGATCTCCGGCTGATTTTGATTGGCTAGATGACAGATCAATAGAGCCAATGATTTTGCTTCATCTAGGGTCAAAGGGGCTTCTACGTTAACTGACGCTTGCATGATTCTCTCACTCAAACCTGGCATCAAGTTCATCTGGGCTGCAATTCGTTGAAGGGCCTCTGGGGTGATCGAGATCAGAGCTTTCAGGGCGATCAAGGTCAATTCTAAATGACGAGTGATCTGAGGCAAATGTTGCAGTTCGGGCTCCGCCGTCAGTTGTAACTTTTGCCAGTTCAAGAGAGAATCATGGGTCATGGGCGCAGGATAAACGCTTCTTACATCCTACCGGACACCATGGAAAACTGGGATAATAAACATCAGGTTAGAGCAAGTCTATGTGGAAATTCATTGCTAAGTTGATATCCGGTGAATCGGATGACGAAATCTCCTCCAGCTTCTCAACTCCTGGGATTAACCCCCTCAGTGATGCTGGATATGAAGCGTTGTTTCTCAAGCTGTTACAGGGGATTGATCAGGGTTGGCAACCGCAACAAGTCCTGGAATTTCTTGGGGAACGTCAGGGCGATCGCTTCTTGTATTCCTGGCTGAAGCGATTTGGCCAGAAATTAATGGCTTCTCCCCTGCCTCAATCTGAACGAGCCACCCAACTGGTGAAGTTGGGGGCCATGAATTGCGGGGAAGTCAGCGAGGTGGCTAGAACCTGGGGAGAACAGTTGCAGCAGAAAGAAATTCGAACCTGGACGGCGACAGAGTTCGAGGAGGTGTTTCAGCAGTTACTCCAGGGGGTTAATCTGGGTTGGAACGCCGCAGAAATTGAGCAATTTTTTCAGCAATTGGGGGAATCTGGCCAACCGCAGATCTGGTTGGATTGGCTGCAAACCTATCAAGCTCAAGTCTTAACTGCCACACCGCCCCACTATGAATTGGCCCCGGCATTAAAGCTCCTCGGTGAGCAAATAGCACCCCTGTCCCTATGGCAGGAATTTAGCGCTCTAGCCCTCCGTTTTAGTCAGACCCTCTCTCAGCAACAGGACGAAGCCTCAATTTGGGAATATAGAGGCCCTGACATTCTATAGAATTGTGGCGTTGCATAATAGTGCCATGAATTGAGGCTCAATCTGATGCAATGTCCTGACTGTGGTTCCAGCCATATCGGTAAAAACGGCAAGATGAGGGGTAAACAAAATCACATTTGTGTGGCGTGTCG
>JAAURB010000016.1 GCA_012033335.1 Oscillatoriales cyanobacterium RM2_1_1 | reverse complement strand
GGGATCTATTCGCTGACGTTCGTTCCATTGTCAATACCGGAAAGCGTCAGGGTCTCTCCGCTTTTCAAGCCATTTCGGCTGCTTTGAATCCTGCCAAATCCCTATTCTCTCTAAGTTGAGCAATTACTTGAAAAGACCGCAATGTTTTCAACTCATCCTCAAATTATTGCTCAGGTTCATAATCTACAACGTCAGGGGGCAAGTCTTTTACTTTATCAAGCCATATTTGATCAAGAAATTGGGCAGGCTTTCTTGAGATTATTAGAAGTCATACAATCGGAAATAGATGAATTAGGCTGTTTTAAAGCCTACGGTACTTGGTTTACAGCCCAAGCCAGAATCCAACAATCCTGGCAAGATTATCTGATTGATCAAATTCTTCATGTAGAAAATCCATTTACTCAATCCGCTCAAACTACCCAATTTAAATGCCTTACCCCGAGTTTGATTAAGGCTGTGGAGTCCGATCTGAACCAGTTACAAGCCCTCTATCAATGTAGCGGGGAACAACTCAGTCAATGGCTGCAAGCGACACTCAATTTGTCAGAATCTCCCGTGATCTGGCAAGGGCAGAAGTCCCCGGAAAAACCTGAAGAATTATCAATTTGGACGCAATTTCAAACATCTGAAAATTGGGCGGATCTGGTAGAATCTCTGGCTGATTATTACAGTCGATCTGGCACAGGTCTGTTCTCGGTTGGGAAAGCTTTTCGCTGGGATCAGGGTAAGTTGGTAACGGTTCTTCATCCTGATCCGATTCAAATGAATCAATTGGTAGGTTATCAGGCGCAACAGAATTTACTGATTAAAAATACACAGTTTCTTCTCGCGGGATATCCGGCACAAAATGTTTTGCTTTATGGCAGTCGAGGTTGTGGAAAGTCTTCCCGGGTAAAGGCACTTTTACAACAGTATTATCCTCAGGGTTTGCGCTTGATTGAAGTTGCAAAATCTGATTTGAAAGATTTGCCTATTGTGGTTGAAAAACTTCGAAATGCGCCTCAAAAATTCATCATTTTTGTAGATGATTTATCCTTTGAAGATGATGATGACATGTTTAAAGCTTTAAAAGTTGTTTTAGAAGGCACCGTTACCCCTCGTCCACAGAACGTTGCGGTGTATGCCACTTCAAACCGTCGCCATTTGGTTCGAGAGTTTTTTGAAGATCGCCCCCGTCCTCAGGATCACGATGAGATTCAAGCCTGGGATACGGTGCAGGAAAAGTTATCCTTTAGCGATCGCTTTGGTCTGACCCTGACCTTTGAACCCCCTGACCAGAATACTTATCTTGAAATTGTATTTCACCTAGCGCAACAGGCGGGTCTCAGCCTGCACCCTGAAGATTTAAAATTTCAAGCTTTGCAATGGGCCACTCGTCATAACGGGCGATCCGGCAGAACCGCCCGGCAGTTTGTCGATTTTCTGACCGCAGAACTGGCTCTGTCCTAAATTCTAAACTTGACGGAAACATCATTAAATGCTTAAATAATCAATATATTTGATGGCGTTTGAAATACTGTTATGGGATGAAGGAATGTCATGGGATTAATGTCTCTTCTATTTGGTACCTCTGAATCAAATACTCCAGGGAAAAGGTTCTCCCACGATGGGGATCACAATATTGAGAAATCCCAGGTTTTAGCTCCTACTCATCCCCTGGTTCCCGCTCCCCAGTCCCCTGGAAAATTTGACTCTATTCGTTCAGTTCCAATTCTGGAATCTCCTCGCTACTTTGATCAGGGTGAAATGCTGGCGCTACGCAGTTTGGCGAGGGAACAGCGGCAAAAAGCAAGATATTCTGATCAGGTTTATGAGTCCTTGATGGATGTGGATGATTCCGATGTACAGGTTCATGCCGCCCACTACAATTATCGGACTCATCTGGCCCGCAATGAAGTAGCCAAGCTCTCTGCCAATACTAAATATGCTGAATATCTCCATGGCTTGCGACCCGGCTACGCTCAACTAGATGCCAGAATCGAACGGGCAGATCAAAAAGCCCAAGCAAAAATTCAGGAACTTAAATCTCAGATTCGAGCCAGATTGATCCAGTAAACCAACCCATTTGAATTTCAAACACCAAATACTCGCGCTTAACCTGGGGGAATATCTAAAGCCCGCTTCCCACCCCATTTCTCAGTAATTCGGTCATCATAGTCATCTGCAACTTTCAGCACATGCATTACCGAAGCCTGAAACTGCTCTTTGTCACAGGAGGAACCCAGAATAGTATGCTCAAACAAAATATCCCCAGCCGGGTTGAGAGCAAAGGCACCGAACAGTAATTCGGTATTTTCCTGAAGCAAAAACTGCATTAAGTCCGGGGTGATTTCTACCCCTAAAACAACCCTGGAGCGAGTCTGAATCGCGGCTTCCTCTTCCAACCCGGGAATAATTCGCACCTCTGCCCAGGCTGATCCCATGAACAGCCCAAACCCTGGTTCATCCAGAGGTTCCCAGGGATAACTGCTGAACAGTTTATCCATCCACTTAGCCACTTTTTTGTAGCATTCCTCCTAAACTTTTGTTGCAAATTTCATGAAGTTGCTCCGACTGACCATTGACTGTAGGGATATCGGATCAAGCTAGCATTAAAATACTTGGAATCCTGGGTCACTTCTGCTCCAATCCAGTCGGGTCGCTCAAATTCTTGATTTTCGTCTGCCAATTCAATCTCCGCTACAATCAGACCTGAATTTTCCCCGAAGAACTCATCCACTTCCCAGACAAATCCCCGATAGGCAATTTTGGAGCGCCGCTTTTCAATTAAGGGACGAAGGCAAAGGGTTTCTAACATTTCCTCCCCGTCTAGTAGGGGAATTTCATATTCAAATTCTGCGCGAGTGTGGTTCACGGTTGGCCCTTTAATCGTCAGATAGGCTTGTTGGCCCACCACTCGAACTCGAACAGTACAAGGCCCCTGGGTTGGAAGATAGCCCTGACGATAGAGGACTCCCTGGGTTAGGGAACGCCAGTGATCGCCCACGACGAGAAATTTTCGTTCAATCTCAGTTGCCATATTCTTTTTTGCAGTACAGTAAGCGGAGTTGCCGACAGACTTTAGCACTTGTGCATCAATAGATTATCATAGTCGCTTCCCGTAAAAATCATTGGCTTTTCTAAACCATGCAACGATTTTTTCCTATTTTATTGCTGTTGCTTCTCGCCTTGGGTGGCTGTAAATCCAGCTCATCCGATCAGCTAACCGTGATTGGATTCAATGTGGAGTCGGGAGATGCGGATCCGAGCTTTATTGCCCAGAACCAGATTAAGCCCCTGCGTCCCCAGGGAGAGCTTTGGGGATTTTCAGAGGTGGCCGATGCCCGCTGGTTGGATCAATTTGCCCTGGCAGCCAGTTCAAATGCAAAACCGCTACAAACCGTCTTGGGTACGACGGGCAAGGCTGACCGACTGGCGATTCTCTACAATGACCGCAAACTTGAGCGGTTAAAATCCTATGAATTGGGCTCCATTAATCTGGGGGGCAATGGTCGGGCTCCCTTGGTGACTGAATTTCGCTTCAAACCCACCGGTACAGAATTCATCTTTGTGGTGAATCATCTCTATCGCACCCAAAATGATCGCCGCCATGAACAGGCCCGTTTACTGAATCAGTGGGCCCGAAAACAAACCCTACCGATCATTGCCCTAGGGGACTACAATTTTGACTGGAGCGTGGTGCAGGGAGATTCAAACCGCGATCGCGGCTATGACCTATTGATTCAAGATGGTGTGTTTACCTGGATTCGGCCTCAAAATCTGGTCGCGACTCAATGTAGCGATCGCTATGACAGTATTTTAGACTTTGTTTTTGTGGCGGGAAGCGCCAAAACCTGGCCTGCTTCTGCTGAAATTCTCTATCCTCAACCCAGTTATTGTCCAGACAATCCTCAAAAAAGTGATCATCGCCCAATTCAAGCCATCTTTCAATTGCCTGAACCCACAAAAAACGGGTCAACCCGATTAATGGTCAACCCGCAAGCTTGGGAACGCTCAGAATAATTGCTTACTGAACAATCAACTTAACATTAGCGTTCTGCAGACCACGTTGCTTGACTTCAGACAAAGTCTTGTTCACAGCATACTTCTGGTTAATGGCATTGATTAACTCAGTTTGGTTGTGCTTCTTAGCAACGCCCCAGAGATCAGCAATCAGATCAAAAGTACCGTCGCTATTGCAAGACCAACCCAAGTCATACTCGCCTTCGAGAACTGCCACTAAGTCAGCTCGAACACGCTGGCCATTGTAACCCCGGATATCAGCACTGCTCTTAGTGGTGATTCCCAGGTCGCGCAGAGATGCCTTGAGGATCTCAGCATCAGTGATCTTAGTCCGCAATGTGCTAAAATGAGACATTTGAGTACCCTCCTAAAACGGAAAATAAAACAACAACGGTTTGAACCAATGGTGTTACTTTATCGTAATGACTCTACTGACAAAGTAACGACTGTCCTTAGAAACTGCTAGCAATCACGATATGCTAGCCTTTGCTCCTGTTTGGACCAGGAGAAAGCCTTTAAAACTCCATTCGCTGATACTCAGCGACTGAAGATGCAGCTGGCCGCGCTCGCTGACTCGCCCACTCCCTCAGGGCGGTGATTTGCTCATGCATCGTCTTTGACAGCGGTTGCGTTGACTTCATGGCGGCAATAATATCCAACTGCGTAAACTCTCGGTCTTGAGCAAAAGCTTCATACATTGCAGCGACAATAGCTTGCTCAATCTCTGCTCCAGAAAAGCCATCAGACACATTAGAAAGTTGATCCAAATCGAATCGACTGATGTCCGAACGGCGCTTGGAGAGATGAATTGCAAAAATATCCTGGCGCTCTTCCTTTGTGGGCAGATCGACAAAAAATAGCTCGTCAAATCGGCCTTTGCGTAAGAATTCTCCGGGCAAGCGCTCAACCCGGTTTGCTGTTGCCATTACGAAAACAGGGGAAGTTTTTTCCTGCATCCAGGTCAGAAAAGAACCAAAGATTCGACTTGAGGTTCCTCCATCGGAATCGGCTGAACCTGCACCCCCGGCAAAAGACTTATCCAGCTCATCAATAAACAAAATCACTGGAGAAATTGACTCAGCCGTCTTGAGGGCATTCCGTAAATTCGCCTCTGAACGCCCCACCATGGAGCCATCATAGACTCGGCCCATATCTAGACGCAGTAAAGGTAACCCCCAAAGTCGAGAAGTAGTCTTAGCAATTAACGACTTTCCGCATCCCGGCACACCCAGAATTAACATTCCTTTAGGTTGGGGTAGACCATATTCTCTAGCGCGCTCCGTAAAAGCATTAGAACGCTGCTTCAGCCAGTTTTTCAGCTCTTCAAGACCCCCAACAGAATTGATGGTTTCATCAATTTCAACATACTCAAGAATGCCATTGCGGCGAATGAGTTGCTTCTTCTCCGTCAAAACGATATCAACTTCAGACTCCGTTAAGCGACTTCGGGTCACATAGGACTTGCGATAGACTTTTTCCGCTTCATCCTGAGTCAATCCCAGAGCCGCCTTTAATAGCTTTTCCCGGGCTTCAGTGGTAATCCTGCTGGTCTTGGCTTCCTTGAGTTGAGCCGAGAGCACCTGATCCAACTCCTTCATACTGGGAAGGGGGAAGTCAAGCACTACCACTTCCTTCTCTAACTCAATTGGAATGGCTTGAATCGGCGACATCAAAACAATTGTTTTATCAGTCCCCCGGAAGCCAGAAATCGCATCTCGCAAACACCTTGTTACTTCTGGAGAATCCTTAAAGGGATGCAGATCTTTGAAAACATAGATCCCTCCGCCACTGTTGGGTTCCCGATGCCGAATCACCCATTCTATGGCAGCTTGAGGAGAAACAGTATTGGATTGGACTGGGGTTCGGGGCTGATCATACTTGACAAGTCCCCGAGTCAATGTCCAAACATAAACTTCTCTCTGACGACTGGCCTGAGCAACCCTGGAAATTGACTGTTCAGATCGTTCCTCCTCAGACGTAACGAGGTAGATCAAAGGATATCGAGCTTCTATTAAGATACTGAGTTCTTCCTGCATAATCCTTGATCCATTTAGAGACATTAAGGACATTCACTCGACTAGCCTTTCCAACCTCGTCACATCAGCTTAAAAAGCGCGATCGCAATTGGCAAAAAACTTCGGTAAAATCTTTGACAAAACCATTGTTGACAAAACACTATCGGCAAGGAACTAAACTTTCCTCTCCCGGATCTGGAGAAGAGGTCACCAGATCTGACATAACAGCTTGTTGCAACTCTAGCTCCTCTTCCAGCAGTACCCCAGGTTGAGTACTCAGAGAGACTATTTCGCCCTCCCTTATGACAACGGAACTAGAACATTCAGGACAAGAGTACACTTTGTGCGCCTGACCACGAACCACTTCCAACTCATCAATCACTTCTGGGTTGCTGAGATAGAATATAAGTGCTCTCTCAGCAATCGCAGACATCGGCTCCGACTCAACTGCAGCTTTAATTTTTAACTTTCGGTGCAATTGGGGGGAGAGGTATAACGTTACCTTTTGCTTACTTTGCATAGGACAGTGAACTTGTGTACCCGGGTATGTATCATACGATAATGATATGGATGCAAGCTGTCAAGACAGCATACGGTTATGACGGCAATATTGTAATATTCCTTTACATTTCCCCGAAATTAACTAGAAGATTAATGTGGGGATCAAGGGGGCAGTGCTCCCTTCCTAGGGCACTACCCCAGACCCCCTGCCATTTAACAATTAATTACAACCACCTACTTGCCGTCAACGAAGTGATTGAGTCAGATTCGTCATTCAGGCTAGAAGTTCAGGCTAGAAATTAGGCGATTGGGCCAAAAGTAATTAGAATAGTATTTTAAATTCTTAATTAAGGGGTATCCAGCCTGAGGAGTCAACTCCCGCCATCTGCGATATCCTCCCTAACCCTAAACCTCGAAGCCCAATCTTACCGGGGGCTTCCGTCCCAAACCCATTGCTTCAAAACCTTTTCCCTGAGATTCTTTGTCTGATTTCAACCATTCCCCAGATTTTCCACCAGGTTTCAGGAATGCTATCTTTGATGTCCATTGTTGTCAGATGGGGAAGGTTTTTTGTTTCTTTATTATTGCTTTGACTCGCCCCTGCTATGCATGATCTTGTTCTAGACATTAAGCATCTTCAAATTCAGTTTCAGGCCGACGAAAAATGGGTTAAAGCCGTTGATCAGATTTCGTTTCAAGTATTTCGCGGGCAAACATTAGGAATTGTCGGGGAGTCAGGGTCGGGAAAATCAGTGACCTCCCTAGCAATTATGGGACTGATCTCTCCTACGGCCCGAATTCAGGGCGAAATTTGGTTTGGTCTCCAGCCTCAATCTGAGCGCTCTGGGGCAATACCCCGTTCCCCTGATCTGCCCCTGACCAACCTGTTGCAACTGCCAGAACCCCAAAAGCAAGACTACCGGGGGGGACAGATCGCCATGATCTTTCAGGAACCGATGAGTTCCCTCAATCCCGTCTATACCATTGGTTTTCAACTGACCGAGGCCATTCAGCAACATCAGTCAGTTTCTCCCCGGCAAGCCCTGTGGAAAGCTGCATCCTTACTTCAGGAAGTCAAACTCTTGCCCAGTGATGCCGATCTGGAGTTGGCCATTGCCCAGGACTATACCCAGAACCATCCTGAATCCATTGCTCAATCCAGTAGCACTCAATCTGCAACTACTAGCAACTCAGGACTATCCCTGGAGGCCAGACGAGAAATTCAGGCCCAAATGAATGCCCGCAAGCAAGCCATCCTGAATCGCTATCCCCATGAACTATCTGGAGGACAAATCCAGCGAGTGATGATTGCCATGGCAATTTCCTGCAATCCCACCCTACTGATTGCGGATGAGCCAACTACGGCCCTAGATGTTACCGTCCAGGCTACCATTCTCGACTTGCTTAAGGAACTCTGCGATCGCCGGGGGATGTCGATGATTTTTATCACCCACGACCTGGGAGTAATTGCCCAGGTGGCTGATACTGTAGCCGTGATGTATCGGGGCAAAATTGTCGAGTCTGGCAATGCCCAGCAAATTTTTCACGCTCCCCAGCATCCTTATACTAAAGGACTACTAGCCTGCCGACCCAATCCAGATGCCCGAATTGAGCATCTGCCAACGGTAGCTGACTACATGGACGTAATTGTGATGGAAAATGGGGAGTTTGAGATTCAGGAAAAGCCCCATCCCCTGCCCGTAAATTCAGAGCCTCAACCCGTTCAAGAGTCAGGCATTCCAGGGGGTATTAGTGTAAAATCATCTTCCACCGATCCGTTGCTCACGGTTCAAAATCTGCGGGTCGGATTCAAGGTGCTAGGGGCACTCGGTCAGACCAGGCAATTATTTATGGCCGTCAACGATGTTTCCTTTGAGGTTTACTCTGGGGAAATTCTCGGGCTAGTGGGAGAATCCGGGTGTGGCAAAAGCACTTTGTCTAGGGCTTTGCTCCAGTTAATTCCGCCCCTGAGTGGACGAGTCATCTTTGAGGGGAAAGATATCACAGCCCCGGAACTAGAGGGTTCGTTTTTCAGTAGCCTCAAAAATTATCGATTGCAACGGCGCTATGTCCGTAAAATGCGCTGGCTGCGTCGAGACATCCAGATTATTTTTCAAAATCCCTTTAGTTCCCTCGATCCGAGGATTTCAGTCGGAGAGACCATTATGGAGCCCATGGTGATTCACAACCTTGGTCAGACTGGTCGAGAACGGCGGGAACGAGCTGCTTATTTGCTGGATCGGGTCGGCCTCAAGCCGGAATTTATGAACCGCTATCCCCATGAATTCTCAGGGGGACAGCGGCAGCGGGTGTGTATTGCCAGGGCCCTGGCCCTGAATCCTAAGTTTGTCATCTGTGATGAGTCAGTATCGGCTCTGGATGTTTCAGTTCAGGCTCAGGTTTTGAATCTGCTCAAGGAATTGCAGGCTGAATTTGGTCTGACCTATATTTTTATCTCCCATGATTTGGCTGTGGTGAAGTTCATGAGCGATCGCATCATGGTGATGAACAAAGGCAAGATAGAAGAAATCGGCCCGGCGGATGAGGTTTACTACCATCCCCAAGCTCAATACACTCGCCAATTGATTGCTTCTATCCCCACTAATAAACTGGTAAGCCAGTCCTATGGATGATCCAGGACTGATTTTGGTGATCGGCTATGGCAGCTTGATTCGAGGAGATGACGGCCTTGGGCAGGTGATTGCTGAACGAGTGGCCCAGATGAATCTGCCCCGCGTTCGCTCATTAGCACGGCATCAACTGGTACCGGAATTGGCCCTAGAGCTTGCCCAGGCGAATCGGGCAATTTTTATTGATGCCTGTGTGGATCAGCCGGAATTGACGGTTATTCCTCTGCAACCCCGGGATTCCCCATCTCAAAATTGGAGCCATCAGTTTACCCCTGAATCATTGCTGAGCCTCAGCCGCAGTTTGTACATCAGGGTTCCAGAAGCCTGGATGGTTTCAGTACCAGGATTTGAGTTTGGCTTGAGCGATCAGCTTTCGGTTCAGGCACAAGCTGGGATTGAACTGGCTGTGGAAAAAGTTCAAGCTCTGATCGGAGCTTGACTGGATCAGAGGTTGCTGAGTTGTAATGCTAAATTGTACTAGAGCTATTGTGGCAGAAGATTCAATCTTCTTCCTCATCCATTTCCGGTAGATTTGTCTCGATCAGATGGGCCGGGGGATGACTGAGCAAATACGATCTCCCCGGATCAACCAAAAATCTGTCCCGGATGGCTGCTCGACCCAGCAGCATCCGAAATCCCATCACATCCCGATTGGTTAAGGTCAACTCAATGGGCCATTGATGACCTGGTAGCTCCGCCAGGGTCGAGATTACAATTCTGAGTTCGGCATGGCCACCAGAGTTGCGAATCTGACGCTCATCTAAAATTTCGGCTTCTGCCATGACCGTTTGGTGAGTGTCTCGCTGAATTGGATGCATTCTAAACCGGACGCGATGCCGACCGTTCCTGCGAAATGTCTCGATCTGAAACGCATGAATCGCTGAGGATCTCGCCCCGGTATCAATCTTGGCTTTAATTGTTGCAATTCCCAAGTCTGGTAAAGCCAACCACTCGCGCCAGCCAATGGTTGTGGATTGAACCTTAGCAGAGACATGTTTCAAGGGGCTTGAAAAGAAACTAAAGTTGAGCGGATTATCAAAATTATATAGCGATTTCTAATCACATGAGGTACAGATTTGAGAGGTGGCGGCGCACCGCGCCGCCACCTCTCGTGCTCCAGCAGCGTTGGAAACGCTGTATTCAACTATGGCAACCCTAAATCAATCCTGAAAACCACGAGAGAGGGGTTTGACCAATTTCCGTCCCCATGGTGAATTTCCCATGGGGTTTTCTGGACATCTAAGTTGCTGAACCGACTGGTCTGTATCAATCAATGTGGGATAAATTTAGTAAAATTAGTCGAAGGCATCAGAGAAGAGATCCTGCGGGACAAAGTTATTCTGTAATTATTCAGGGTTTTAAAAGCGACAATCAACCTGAATTCAGACTTCTCTCCAGAACCCATGAAATTTTCTTCAGTCATTCAGTTTTTGATCCCTATCCTCAGCGGTTTGTGCGGTTGTCTTGTCTCTATTTCAGGTGAGGCCGCAGACCGAATTTATCTTCAATATGGCTCAGGCCGGATTTCTATTCCCGTTGCCGCTGTGACCCATTATCTGGAAACTGGAACGATCAATCCAGAGTTGGCTCCATATCGCCGCATTTTAGAGAGTCTGACCTCAGAAGATTCAGCCCATTTCCGCCGAGTAATTCAAACCCTAACCCAGGCTCGTTTCAACCTGCAACCCGAACAGTTAGCGAATTTTTTTCAGACCGGTTTGGGGGAAAGACTACTGATCAACCTGGGAGAATTGATCCAAACTGAATCCGGAGGCAATGGGGCAGGGGCCATTCAAGCGGCCTTAATCCAATCCGCAGCCCAACCGGAAGGCTTGGCTTTGATTGATTCAATCCGTCAATTTCCCGGTGATATTCAACTCAATACCCCCAGGATTCTAGAATTGATTGATGGGATTAAAATCACCAATCAAGCTACTCAAACCCTGGTGCAAACCCTGGAGCAGTTAACCCTCAACCAGGCGATCCAGGAACCTGAAATTGACTTTTCTCAACTGTTAGATCTGAGGCAACCGGGGGAGTTTGAGGTATCTCAGGAGACATTAATATTAGAGGATCCGCAGCGGCGGCGAACCCTTACCGCTGATCTATATCTGGCAAAATCTCGACTGGAACAGCCATCAATTCCAGTGATCATCGTTTCTCCAGGGTTGGGGGCGACCCGCCAGGGTTGGCAAAGTTTAATTACTCATCTAGCTTCCCACGGATTTGCAGTGGTGACCGTTCAACATCCGGGAAGTAATTTTCAAAAACTAGAGGATTTCTTGAAGGGCCAAGCCGACAATTTCTTTGAGGTTGAGGAATTTATTGATCGGCCTCAGGATATCAGTTTTGTTCTCGATCAACTAGAACAAATTAACTTAACTCAGTTTCAGGGAAAACTCAACCTGCAACAGGTGGGGATAGCCGGTCAATCCTTTGGGGCTTACACGGCTCTGGTGTTGGCGGGGGCACCCCTGGACTTTTCCCACCTAGCCCAAGCCTGCCAACCGTCTTCGGAACCCAGAGTTGAATGGCTGAATCTGTCCTACTTTTTTCAATGTCAGGCTTTGAACCTGTCAGAA
The DNA here is from genome assembly GCA_012033335.1 of Oscillatoriales cyanobacterium RM2_1_1. Classification (GTDB taxonomy): domain Bacteria; phylum Cyanobacteriota; class Cyanobacteriia; order Cyanobacteriales; family Microcoleaceae; genus JBHJGO01. The sequence goes on along the minus strand of JAAURB010000016.1, from coordinate 54,027 downwards.
CCCCAGAATAATTTGAAGGATCGGAGAATTACTGCGGTGTTTGCCCTTGATCCGGTGAGCAGTACGATTTTAGGTCAATCTAGCTTGAGTCAGATTCCCATCCCTGTGCTGTGGGGAGCTGGCAGTCGCGATCGCCTGACTCCATTCGTCCTAGAGCAAGCCAATTCCTTTGTAGCCCTGGGTTCTGCTGAAAAATATCTGGCCCTGGTGGCGGGCAGTGACCATTTAGAATTGAATCTTGAGGCTTTAGGCACCGTTAAAACCCTAGATGAAACCTCCCTCAATCAATTGGTGAATCGGGACACTCCCATCGTTGAATCCTACATGAATGCCCTGGGTCTGGCTTTTTTCCAGGTTTATACGGCTGGGAATTCTAGTTACCGCCCCTATCTCAGGGCTTCCTACGGCCAATACATCAGTCAACCTTCCTATAGTTTGAGTTTTTCTCAATCATTAACTGATCAACAAATTGCCGAGGCATTTGGTAGAATTAAAAACTAGGTCTAGGGCATTCTACTATGAACCATTTGTCCGAGTTGGGTTTGCGGAAACCGATTCAGGGGGTGATTACCAGATTAATTTTTGGTTTAATTTCCAGTTCAATTTCTATTTTTTTCTTTCCTATAAAAACTCCTGTCTTGGGGGCAGAAGAAATTATTCTTTCCTATCCACCGGCTGAAGTTTATCTATCCGTTGATGCCTTAGAAACCTTCGTCAAACAAGGTAAGATTACCCGTGACTTTGGAGCTTATTCCCAACTGATTGGCCGTCAAAATCTAGAACAGTTGCGGCAAATTTCCCAACGAAAATTTGACTTTGATCCGGTTACTGTCAGTCGGGTGGTGAATATGCCAATTGGCCGGGTCGTGATGCGGCGCATTGGTCAACTGATCCAAACTGATCAGGGAGTCAACGGAGCGGAGGCCCTGAAGACAGCATTAGTGGCAGCAGCAGCGGATCCCGAAGGCTTTAGTATTATCAATGTCATCCGCCAATTTCCTGCCAAAACCCTGCGGATTGATGGACGCTTGATTGCCCAAGCGGCCCAGGAAATTCCGGCCCTGCTGGAGTATCGCCGGGTCGTGATCCAGGAAATTCAGGCTGAGGCAATGGGAGAGGCGGCGGTTGAGCCGAAAATGGACTTCTCGCGGCTGCCGAATCTGCAACAACCTGGCCCTTACACGTTTACCAAGAGAACCATTAGTTTTACAGTTCAGGATCTCCGCCAAACCGGAACTGGGCTGACGGGTTCCTATCAGCTTGATGTGGATGTTTATCTGCCGGATGGGTTATCAGAACCGGCTCCCCTGATTATTTCCAGCCACGGATTTGGGGCCTATCGCGGCAACAATAACCAAGCGCAACACCTGGCATCCCATGGATTTGCTGTCGCCATTCCTGAACATATTGGCAGCAACCTGGGATATCGCCAATCTTTCCTCCGGGGAGACGTAGATTCCTTACTCAGTCCGATTGAATATGTCAGCCGTCCCAATGATATTTCTCGGTTTATTGATTATTTAGAAGGATTGGTCAAGACCGATCCAGAATTCAAAAATCGCATTAATCTGGATCAAATTGGAGTGGTTGGCAACTCCTTTGGGGCGACTACCGCTCTGGCTTTAGCGGGGGCTGAAATCATTCCGGAAGAACTCAGTCAGATTTGCCGGGCTGATAATTTTACCCTGAATGTTTCCCTGCTCTTGCAATGTCGGGCGGTATATTTGCCGCCGATTGACTATGATTTTTGGGATCCTCGAATCAAGGCGGCGATCGCCGCCCATCCCTTAACCAGCGCCATCTACGGCTCCCAGGGCATGGGTCAGGTGAAAATTCCCACTCTAATTGTGGCCGGGAGTCAGGATATTGTCACTCCCATGGTGCAGGAACAGGTGAATGCGTTTATTACCCTGGGGGCTCCTGAAAAATATTTTGCCTTGCTTGACCCCGGCACCCATTTTACCGCCAGCATTCAATCCGATACCCAAGGGATCGAAGGAGTTCCTAAGTTTATTATTGGGGACAACTATGACCTGGGTCGCCCCTATTTCTTTGGCTTGAGTGTGGCTTTTTTTAATGCTTATTTGCGGGGAGACAAAGCCTATTTGCCCTATCTTTCGGCCTCCTACAATGAATCCCTCAAGCAACCCGGTTTACAGGTTAGTCTGATTCGGTCTCTGACATTAGCACAGTTAGAAACGGCCTATGGTAAACCTTCCCCCATTCCCCCGAATCCACCCCCGGTGGCCACGACTCCCCAACTCCCGGCTCAGAATATTCTGGAGGAAGTGATTCGAACTGGAGTCTTGAAAGTGGCCATTCGTCGGGATGCAGTTCCCTTTGGCTATTTGGATGAAGAGCAACAACTCCAGGGATATTGCACAGAATTAATGGATGGATTCAAAGATTATTTAACTCAAACCCTAGGTCTTCCGGTGGAGCTTGAATTAATTGTTTTTCCTTCAACCATCGATACCCGCTATCAGTTAGTGCGAAGTCAAACGGCTCAGTTAGAGTGTGGCCCTAATACCATTCAACGAAATAATCCTGGAATCACATTCTCAGAATCTTTCTTTATTACCGGGGCTCAATTTTTAACAAAGATTGTTAACGAAAGTAATATTGATCTCAATAGCAATCTAACAGATGTCACCACTGGCGTGATTCGCAATTCTTCTACAGAACAGTTTTTAAAACAACAATATCCCCAAGCCAATAAAGTCTTTTTTCGCGGCGATAATGCCATCACATCCGGGGTGAATGCGGTAGAAAATGACCAAATTGAAGCCTTTGCCAATGATGGGGTTTTGACCATTGGTGAGCTTTTCCGGCAAAAGCTGCCCCTGGAGAACTATACTCTAGTTCCAGAGGATCCCCTCACCTGTGACTTCTATGGATTGGCCCTACCATCAGGGGATCCGCAATGGCGCAGAATTGTGAATTCCTTTGTCAACAGCAATGAAGCCGAATATATCTGGACACGGTGGTTTTCCTACGCTTTTCCCTATTCCCTGGTGAACCTGGACTCCTGCCTGAACCGCTAAACTTGAACCATGACCCCCCAACCCCGCAAACAATTTGCCCAGCACTGGCTGCGCCATCCCCCCACCTTGGATCGGATCATCACCGCCGCCCAGATTGGGCTGGGGGATCGGATTTTGGAGATTGGCCCCGGTACGGGAGTATTAACGACCCGGTTGATTCAGGGGGCTGAGGCGGTGGTAGGAGTAGAAATTGACCGGGACTTATGCCAGAGTTTGACTCAAAAATTTGCGGCGGCGGAGAACTTTTTGCTGCTCCAGGGAGATATCCTCACCCTGGATTTAGCCAATCAATTAGCTGATTTTCCCCGGTTCTGGCCCCCCAACAAAGTTGTCGCCAATATTCCCTACAATATTACTGGGCCAATTCTGGAGCAACTTCTGGGAACGATCTCTACACCGCGCCCTGATCCCTTCGAGTTGATTGTCCTACTGGTGCAAAAAGAAGTCGCCCAGCGTTTGGTAGCTCAATCCGGCTCTAGAGCCTTTGGAGCCCTGTCGGTTCGGGTGCAATACCGGGCCAATTGTGAATGGATTTGTGATGTGCCCGCCCGCTGCTTTCAACCTCCCCCTAAGGTGGATTCGGCGGTGATTCGTCTCTGTCCCCGACCCCAGCAACCCCCGGCGGAAAATCCTCGCTATCTAGAAACCTTGGTCAAATTAGGGTTTTCCAGTAAGCGCAAAATGTTACGGAATAATTTAAAAAGTGTGATGGAACGACAGGATTTGACCCAAACCCTGGAACAATTAGAAATTAACCCCCAGGTTCGAGCTGAAGATCTAAGTATTGAACAATGGATCGATCTAAGTAATCGTCTGGAGCAAAAATGCGATCTTATTCTCTAGTAGCCCCCGCCAAAATCAATCTGTATCTGGAAATTATTGGCGATCGCCCGGATGGCTACCATGAACTGGTCATGGTGCTACAAGCCATCAGTCTGGCGGACAAAATCGAGATCAGTAGCATTGAAATTGATGCCATCAGCATCAAGTGCGATCACCCGGGAGTGCCTGACAACCAAAATAATCTGGCCTACCGGGCTGCCGCTTTAATGGCAGAACAATTTCCCCACGCGATCGCCCGGTATGGCGGGGTCGAAATCAAAATCCAGAAAACTATTCCGATTGCCGCCGGCCTAGCAGGGGGTTCGAGCAATGCCGCAGCGGTATTGGTTGGTCTGGATCTGCTCTGGGAATTGGGGTTGACCCAGGGGGAACTGCAAGAACTCGGCGGACAAATTGGATCGGATGTGCCATTTTGTCTGGAGGGAGGCACGGCCCTGGCTACGGGTCGGGGGGAAGTGCTTTCACCCCTGGCTAATCTGGATCAGCTCTATTTGGTTCTGGCCAAGTACCATAATTTACAGATTTCTACCCCCTGGGCCTACAAAACCTACCGCCAGCAATTCAGTCATACCTACGTCTCTGCAACTCAAGATCTACAAAGCCGCCGGGATCGGGTACATTCCGGGCCAATCGTCGCCGCAGTAATGCATCAGGATGGGGCAGAAATTGGCAGACTATTGCACAACGATCTGGAAAAAGTCGCCCTACCGGAATACCCTCAAATCCAGCAACTTCGACAGATGATAGGGACGCAACCCGGGGTGTTGGGGGCGATGATGTCGGGTTCGGGGCCGACGGTATTTGGGCTGGTGCAATCCCAGGCCGAGGCCACCCAGGTGATGAAAACAGTTCGCGGCCAGATCCCCGATCCAGAGTTGGGTCTGTGGACAGCAAAATTTATTTCTCAAGGAATTAGCTTAGTATGAATAATTCTATGAATGATTCTCCCCATTCCCCCGATCTATCTCCCAGCAGTCGGCCCAATCCGACCCCCTGGCAATGCTTTAGTAATGGAGCGGTTTTGGGGGCGATCGCTACAGCTCTGTTTCTGCTGACCCGCTCCGTGGCCCAAGTCTATGCCCACAAACAAATTTACTCCAATAGTTTGATTGCAGCCCGGCTTTCCGTTGCGGTTAAAACCCTGGTAGTGGGGCTCTGTATGCTAGGGACAGCGGTATTTGGCTTTATTGCGGCGGGGTTGATTGTATTGGGGACGAAGCTATTGATCCAGCAGTGGCTCCAGCCAGGTTCCCAAGATGAGGGAACCTGACCATAGGTTTGAACAGCGGATTTGCTAAACGAATACAAAATCAGCACCACTTAAATCACTAATTCCCAAGCCTTCAAACAGAACTTGCCCCCCTGTTGAGGCCGTAAATACCGCTCCAACGGATGTATTTTGAATTAAGCCATTAGAGACGATGCCATTGAACCAGTCCTCTGGATTCAGCAGGCCAAACCCTTTGAACTCAACAATATCCTCCCCAGGGATAAAATCAACGATGGTATCAAACTCTCGACGACGCAACGGTGCCTCAAACCGGAAGGTATCACGGCCCGCCCCCCCTATCAACTGATCACTGCCGCGATCGCCCATCAGCAAATCATCCCCAGCATCGCCATTGAGGTTGTCATTGCCCAAACCGCCCTCGAGGGTATCATTGCCCTCATCGCCATTGAGTTGATCGCTGCCTTGATTACCAATGATCCTGTCATCCCCGGCTCCGCCCCGCAGGATATCATCCCCCTGCTCACCTCTGACGACATCATTGCCCTCCCCCCCGTTAATTTTATCCTGACCGTTGCCGCCAAAAAGTTTGTCCCGGTCATCTCCTCCTTCTATCGTATCGTTGCCCAGACCACCGTTTACGATATCTTTGCCCAGACTAGTATAGATTTTATCGTTGCCATTGGTACCTGAAATGTTGTCTCTCCAGATGCTGCCATAGGTGACATCGCTGCCCAATTTATCGATCAAGGTATCTCCCCGGAGCTTGGTAAGACTTTCGTTGAAGTGAATGACACTCAGTTGGGTATCCGCCGTAAAGGTGTGTTCATAGCTCCCAAGGGCAAAGGCATTGATCCAATCCGTGTCGTTATTCCCGTTGACATCCTGTTCGACTTCATAGGCTACAAGGCTAACATTGGTTGAGCCCACCCTGACGTTGCCAAACTGTTCTGAGGGAATGAGTCTGCTATTCAGACCAAAGTAGTCAATGACTTCCGGCTGGTCTGGGTTGGAAGTGTCCAGGATGAGAAATTTTGTCCGGGATTTTGCTTTAATGTATGCGGCATTGGGGTTCTCAATTTCTGTTGCCTCCAGACTTAAATCTGAATTGAAATCAAAGGAAAAGGTCTCACCCGCCGCAACCTCAAAGGTTGCTGTCACCTCGGCGGAACTTCTGGCCCTAATTTTGAATTCTTCGTCTTCTCCCTCACCAAAAGTTTCTGTAAATAAACTGGCAAATGTCGGATCATTAATAAAAGTACTGCTCAGATCGGCGAGAGCTACAGCAACCCCCCCTTCGACTAATTCTTCTAATTCACCCTCATTTAAATTGTTCGAGGCGGGATGGCTGTAATTGGTAAATGTAATGTTGCCTGAAGCATTAGCAAACATTGGGTCAACGGTGGAGCCGGTTGGTTGCAAAAAGAAAGTCGCGTTAGCCATGAGTTAAATCCCCATTAAATTCTGAAAGGTTTACGGGCAGGGTTCCATTGATAGAGTTGAAAATTGATACCGTCAACCCCTGGTTTCCTGGGTCAGATCACCCAGTCTGGGTTGAGAATCTCAAGATTCATCGTTTAGACATTCATCCAGATATTCATCATTCAAAGAGGATTGCTTGCAGCAGCCTGGTGTTCGGGCTGTCAGGTAACGCCAATCTTCCAAGCAGATTGTCAGGTTACCCGCCCTCAACACCAATTCCCTAACTGGTTCTTACCAGAAATTGCTGATCTAGGCTATCAATTACTATCTAAGGAGCGGGACTGACTGGAACATGGGATGAATTAGGGCCCGTTATAGATCCGTCAACCCTTGCTGGTCTTGAGTCGCCCTACCCTTTGGTAGCCTTCGGCTAAGGAAAGCCCGGTATGGGCCTCAATCCAAATAACCACACCCACAATTATTCAACTGATCTCAGCCAACTATCTATGCCCCGATAAAGGTTCCAGGAGCACCGACCAGACCAGGTGCAACCCCCAACACTACAGCCATCACTTCATTGGGAGGGGTGGCGGTGGCACTTGTGGTAATCAAAGTATCGACTCCCCCATTCAGGCCAAAGAGGCGAATTCCCGAAGCCGCGTTGACCTGAATCTGATCAATCCCCGGTTCAAACCCAGTAATATTGGCCCGGTCATCCAGACCGGTAATAAACCCACCCAGGACTGCACCTGCCCCACCGGTGTAGAATGCCCCGGTACTGTCACCCAGAATAAACCGATCAGCCACTCCATCCGCTTCGCTGACATAAATATCTAGCTCAGCCGTTGCACTTCCGCCCCCATTGAAGGCATCTAGACCGGCTCCACCAATCAAACTATCATTGCCTATAGCTCCTAACAAGAAGTCATTACCGCTTCCGGCATTCAAGGTGTCATTTCCCTCTCCACCATCGAGGGTATCGTTGTCGGTTCCGCCGGTTAAACTATCGTTGCCAGCAACCCCTAGCAACAGATCAATCCCTGCCCCCCCATCTAGAATATCGGCTCCATTCCCGCCATTTAAGGTATCTGCGCCATCGCCACCGTTGAGGGTATCGAGGCCATCGTTGCCCGCTAGGTTATCATTACCTTCTACTCCTAAGAGCAGATCATCCCCAACGCCTCCATCTAGAATATCGTTATCCTCTCCGCCATCAAGGGTGTCATTGCCCTCCTCACCCAGGAGGTTGTCATTGCCCGCTAAGCCATTAATCTGATCGTTACCGGGGCCCCCATTAAGAACATCATCCCCCGCTGTCCCATTGATCACATCATCACCGCTATTGTCTATTGGCGGAGTCACCAGAGCACCGGCAGTTCTGAGGGCAGTGGCGCTTGTATTGACACTTCTGAGTTCAGCCACAATCTCAAAGTTGCTGCCACTAGGAACCAATAAGAAAGTGCTGCCTCCCAGGACAACACTGGCCACTACGTTGGGGTCAGTCACCTGGATGGTATCTCCCTGAGTCAGGTCAAAGTCAAACAGAATGGCTCGATCTCCCTGACCGAGGAGAACTGTTCCCCCCGTATTGATCGGCTCCAGCACCGCCGCCGTAAAAGAAACCATTCTCCCCTGCGATGATGAATAAGTCTGGAGCATTATCCCGGGCAATAGAACCATTGGATAGGCGTTGTTCACCGAAGAGAAAGTCAATTTCCCCCGCTTCAGCGCCACCGCCGTTTAGGGTATCGCTTCCCAAACCCCCGGTAATCGTATCGTCTCCATTCCCCCCGATAATGTCGTCATTTCCTCCTAAATCTCTCAGGGCTAGGGCAATGCTAGTGCCAATAATCGTGCCATCTCCCCCATCTAGAAAGTCATTGCCGTTCCCCCCGAGAATCGTATCGTTGCCTCCTCCTGCCAGGACTCTATCGTCGCCATCACTGACTAAAATGTTGTCGTTGCCATCCGCTGGGGTGCCACCAGATTGATCGCGATCTCCCCAAACGGTATCATCACCGGTAGAGCCATTGAGAAAGTCATTGCCATTTTCACCGATGAGGAAATCGTTTCCGGTACTCCCCTGAACGTCGTCATCGCCCGTTCCCCCAAATGCCAGATCATTTCCCGAGCCCCCAAGCACTGTATCGTTATCGGCTCCTCCATCCATGACATCGTCCCCCGCTTCCCCCAAGAGTAAATCATCGCCATTTCCCCCTAGAATTTGGTCGGTTCCGGTAATCTGGGGAATGGTAATTGTCCCAATTGGATCGGTTGAATCCCCGATGGTAATGGTGACATTCGTTCTGGTGTTGGTGCCGCCAATCACCGTATCATTGCCGTCGCCCCCATCCAAGCCATCATCGCCACTGCCGCCGTTGAGCAGATCATTCCCTGGGCCACCCAGGAGCTCAGGATCGTTGTCATTGTCTCCGAAGATTTGATCGTCTCCTTCGCCGCCGTTGATCGAGTCCTCCCCCCGCTCCCCTTTGAGAACATCATTGCCCTCTAGACCGGTAATCTGATCATTGCCCGAGCGACCAAAAATCTGGTCATTTTCTAAGGTTCCTGGCAGCAAATCATTACCGTTTGTTCCTCTGATAAAAGCCATAACTATAAGTCTCCAGAAAATAAACTATCAATAAAGGTTTTCAGCACCGGCTGCTCTCACATAGCATGAAAGAGGTTCAAAGGCAAGAGTTGCCAAAATGGCAGATTTACTGAATCTTTACGAATCAGCGGCAGATCTTTATAGAGTTAGGGGTGATTTGTAGAAATGTAGTAAAAAGATCAAATTCGGCAGCGGCTATGACCCACTTTGCAGAATTTTAAATGCAGTTAGCGCCAGAATACTTGCCAAAATGGCAACATCATCGCTTTACAAAAGAGTTGAATACGGGGTTAATTCGTTTTATTGGCAACTCACCTCGTTTTTTCTGAAATCGTCCTATGCCTGACATAAATTCTTCCCCCAATTCCTCTGGTGTTTCTGGAAGCGTCAATGCCTCAGTGACCGAAGCTGGAGTTCAAGCGGAGGGGAATATCACGGCCATCTCTCCTGTTGGAGATAGCACCAGTCGTGACGCTGTCGTAATCCCAGGGGGTTCTTCGGTACGGGTGAACCTTTCTGGAGACGCTGCTGACGCTGGAGTCACCACAGAAGTCACGATAGATTCTCCGGTTGACATGGGTATCAATCACAATCCTGCACGCTTGCTCAACGGAGGAGAATCTCCAGCACAGCAGGCTGGAATTGAGGATCTCCTAATTCCTCAAGTCCCTGAAATGGATCCGGCAGGTTTTTTTAATGGGGATGACCAACTTCAAGGGAGTGCAGCAGCCGATTTCCTGCAGGGCTTTGACGGAAATGATCAACTCTGGGGTGCTGGAGGCAATGATACTTTGGTGGGAAATCCTGGCAATGACACAATTCAGGGAGATGCGGGCATTGATAGGCTGTGGGGAGGGCAGGGGGATGATTTCCTGGTAGGGGGTAGTGAGGATGATTGGCTAGCGGGGAACCTGGGAAATGATGTATTGATTGGGGGTGAAGGAGCTGATATCTTTTGGTTGGGGGCGGGTACAGATTTGATTGTGGATTTTAGTCGGAGGGCAGGAGATCAGATTGCTTTAGCCCATAGATTTCTCCTGGAAAATTTAATTCTTGAAGACTTTGATTCAAATCATGATGGCCACAACGATGCCACTAGCATTCAGGTGACTACTGATAGGGGAGTTGAGACTTTAGGAATTGTACTCAATATGATGGATCGGTTTGGTCAGGTTTTTTTATCAACGAATGATTTTATTACTTCTATGACCATCCTTTAAACAAGTGATTAGCTAATGAGTACATCCGTACTTATGATATCAGGGAGTATTGTGTTGGTATGGTTAAGGTTGATCTTTCTAATACAGAACTTGAGCAAGCAGAAATTCTGAATTTCTTACAACGGCATTTGCGAATTCGAGATATTTCTCAACAGGTACTTAGTCAAAAAATTATTGATCAAACGGCAGAGGAAAGAGGAATTACAGTGACGACTGAAGAGATTCAAGTGGAAGCCGATAGTCAGCGTCACAGCCGCCGATTGGAAAAGGCTTCAGATACGCTGGATTGGTTAACGGAACAATTGGTGACTCCAGAGGAATGGGAAGCAGGGATCCGAGATTGTTTACTGGCCAAAAAGCTATCTGAACATTTATTTGCCGATCAGGTTGAAAAGTTTTTTGCTGAGAATCGTCTAGACTATGATCAGATAGTGTTCTATCAAATTGTTCTGCCCAATGAACGGATCGCTAGGGAGGTTTTTTATCAAATTGAAGAAGAAGAAATCAGCTTCTATTTTGCGGCTCATCTCTATGATATTGATCAAAATCGTCGGCAACGATGTGGGTACGAAGGGAAGCTTTCCCGGCGGAGCTTCAAGCCTGAACTTGCAGCAGCAGTCTTTGCAGCAATTCCAGGAGAAGTCACTCAACCGATTGAAACCCCTGAAGGGTATCATCTCATTTTGGTCGAAGAATTTATCCCAGCAGAGTTGACCCCTGAACGGGAACAGGAAATTATCAAACGATTGTTTAGTGATTGGTTGACGAGTGAAATTAATTTCCATCTGCATCATCGCCAGGAATAATCTCGGAGCCTGAGGTGCAGTAACAAATCATGCAAAGCAGGTTTTGCAGAAGATTCTTCAGGCAATTCACTGACCTGACTGGCTGCTTCTAAAGTACTACACCAACGAATGTATTCCTGTCGATGGAAATCCAGCTCGTCTATTTTTAAAGTGGTTTTTTCTGAACCCGATAACTTAGCTTGAATCAGGTCTGAAAGATAGGAAAGTCGGAATGTCTGATTCAAGGTAACTAGATTAGCTTCCACTGTTCCAGTTTGCATCAGGTAAACTCCTGTTAATAGCACTCGATAAACATAGAGCAACGGTTTAACTTGTTGGGGAGAGTCTTTCTCAAACAGTCGCCATTGAGTTTTAGCAAATCCCAAATAGTGATGACTGTGATATCGAGTAATACAGCCTTGAGCAATCTCTTTCAAGATTTGATGTTCTGGGGTTGTATGAATGATTAAAGGAGAATACAATTGCTCCAATACAGCACCATTTCGCCGCAGGAGCAGGCCAAAAAATTTCTTGGTTTCATGGGTGACTAGATCAATCTGAAGTCCTGATTGTAGCTCTGAAACTTCAACGGTTTCTGGGCCCGTATCCAATCCCAGCAATTCAGCCAAGGGTAATAGATGAATTCCTCGCAAATCATAATCTGAATCCGGGGAAGGAAATCCATACAAATGGGCTCCACTCACCGTAGAAAATAACAGAGGATAGGGTTGCTGATAGATGACTTGAAGCAGTTTGGATTGCACCGATAATAAATCAGTCATGGGTTGAAATTGCACTCCTTCTAGCATGAATCAAAAAATTATTAGCCCGGGTATAGTCAGGTCGTTCAGGAAGATGAGTCTTTGCAAAAGCTTGATCAAATTCCTGGTGCAAATTCAAGCGCCAATGATTGACTTCGTCCCAGGACATTTGTTCGTATTTGATTGCTAGTAAGCGATCGCGCTCATCTTCCACTCGAATAGGAACAAATCCCTGCTGCAAAATAGCAATTCCTGAGAGCAATAGGCGAATCAAATGCATGGCGTGTTTGGAGCGAACTGTGCCGATTGTCCGCAGATCCTGTTCCATTTTTTTGAACTGGGAAATCACATAACCATTGTAGGTTTGATACACTAACTGAGAGAGAAAAATCTCCCGAATTTCTAATAACTCTTCCGCCAGAGGAGTGGCTGTTTCAATCAGGGGCGTATATAGACATTCCAGTACATTTGGATTGGCTTTTAAGGCTAAAATTAGAAACTTTTGGAGCTCCCAATAGCATTCTTGAGCCGGTTTATTTTCAATTTGTTCTGGCACCCCATAGAGCGACCAGTGCAACTCCCCAGGAGGCAGATAAATTCCCCGGCGATCCGTGTCGGAATCGGTATCATCAAGACCAAACGCCCGGGAACCAACAATACACCGATAAATCACCCGATCAAACAAATTCAACTCCTCTAGCTGACCTTGGGGCAGCTCCAATCCTTCCCGTTGCAAGTGCTTTCGAATCCTGAATTCATGACGTTTGAGCCGCAATATTACCCCGTCTGGAAACTGAATCTGATAAGTGTAGGAATTATCGGTTGGGGACTCGATAATCTTTCCCACAGAACCCTGTAAACACAGGAGTTCCCCCGTTGTGCTTTTGACTTCAACCCGGCTGACAACTTGCGTGCCAACGGGCAGAACTAGATTAAATGTGTTCTGGATCGGTAACACGAGCAGAGAAACCCCATGAGAAAGTTGCTTTGTAATCTTTGTAATCTTTACAGCGCTTTTCATGCTGTTGGAATAGGGGAGTTAAGATCATACCACCCCCTCCTAAGTCCATACTTCACGGGATTGAAAAGCGCTATATAGTATCAATATAGCCTATCAATTTAGAGCAAAGACTAAAGTGAGGACTTGGCAATCTCCTCTAGCTGAGGTCGGTTAATCTTTCCTTGAGGATTGCGGGGAATTTGTGGGATCTCAATCCAGTGCTTTGGCAGTTTATAGGAACTTAATTGACCTTGAAGTTTGGCATTTAATAGGGCGGCTGAGGTGAACGGTTTGGGCACATAAACCGCAGCTACAACCTGACCCCAATGGCGATCAGGCAACCCCACGACACAAACATCTTCAACCAGATTGGTAGCCTGAATTGCCAACTCGATTTCACCTGGAAAAACGTTTTCTCCGCCAGTAATAATTTTCTGACTGTTCCGTCCGATAATCGTCAGGTAACCTTGCTGATCAAAGTAACCCAAATCATCTGTTTGAAAGCAGCGATCAGGGTTCAAAGCGGTTGAATTCAAAAGTGAGCTTTCTCCATAATATCCCCACATTAAAGAATTCGTTTGAATCGTAATCAATCCCGGTTGATTGATGGCGCAGACTTCCCCCAAATCCTGATAAACCGTAACTTTGGCGTGGGGTAAAGCTTGACCCACTGAATTATTTCCGGCTAGAAAATCCTGGGGTTTCAGGGTGACAACTTGAGCGGCGGTTTCGGTCATGCCATAGGTTGGTGCGAGCTGAATATGCTGCTCTCTGGCTTGATCCAGCAGTTCTGACCAAGCCGGAGCCCCCCCCAGAAGCACAGTATGAAACTGAGCCAGCCATTGGGTTTGTTGAGGGTGATTGAGGAGCCGTTGCAGTTGGGTGGGAACCAGGGAAATGAAAAAATCTGAGAAATCCAAGTCGGGAATTTGACCGATTTCGATGGCTTTGAACGGGGAGATCACTAGGTTTCCCCCCGTGATCAAACAACGGAGAAATTGCATCAGTCCACTGACATGATAGAGGGGCAGCGAACAAAAAGCATGGATGGGTTGCCGTTCAAAATAGTGTTGAAATCCCTGAACTGATGCCGCTAAAGTATTCCAGGTATGAATGGCAAACCGAACGTTTCCCGATGAACCCCCCGTGGGGATCAAGATTAAATGAGGTAGGTCGGGTAATGGCGGAATTGTTGATGCCGAAGTTGTGGGGGCAGAAGTTAAATCTTGAAAAGAATTTGGCTTAAAATGGCTTCCCAGGATGAGATCGGGCTGTACCTGTTGAAAAACCTGTTTCCATTCCGTTTCTGTCCAGTTTAAATTCCCTAAAAATACAGGACAGGATTCAACTACCGCCCCCAGAAAGTGTCCTAAAAACAAAACTGGTTCGGGCTCGCAAAGCAAGATTCTAGGGGCGTAACCTGCTATTTTTTTTACATTCCTGATGATTTGAATACTTTGCTGAAGATTCTCTACAATCTCCAACCAACTACAGCCAATCCAGTGGTTCTGAGATGCTCTCTCCAGGTATCTAAAAATTTTATCAGCGCTTGAATCCATTGCAGTTCAAAGTTATTGATTCAGGAGGTTAATCCCAGTTCACGCCGCACTTTTCCTCTTGATAATCCAAGTTTAAAATAAGGGCAAAATTCCAGATAAATCCAGAATCTTGGGAATCAGGTCTTCTCGCTTCACCGCCATCAAATGAACTCCCCGGCAGAGTTGAGCTGCAATTTGAACCTGCTCTGCAGCAATTTTAATGCCTTCTTCTAAGGGATGTTCGGCTTGCTCTAAACGATTGATGATGATATTAGGAATATCTACTCCCGGAACATATTTGTTAATAAATCGGGCATTTTTAGCGGATTTTAATAAAAAAATCCCGGCCAGAACCGGCTGATGAATTCCTGCCGCTATCTCCGTCATAAATGTTTCCAGTCGATCAAAATCAGTAATCAATTGACTTTGAAAAAACTGAGCTCCTGCATTAAGCTTGCGTTCAAATCGACTTTTTAATCCGGATAGACTAGGGCACTGAGGATCAACCGCCGCCCCCCCAAACAAATCGGTTGCACCATCCGATAGGGATTTATCATTCCAGTCTGTACCCTGGTTGAGCTTTTGAATCGCCTGCAACAGCCGCACCGACTCAAAATCAAATACGGATTTGGCTTTGGGATGATCCCCGGCTTTTACCGGATCCCCCGTCAACGCCAGAATATTGCGAACTCCTAAGGCATCGGCCCCCAATAGATCGGCTTGCAGGCCAATTTGATTGCGATCGCGGCAGGACATCTGACAGATCGGCTCAATTCCATAGCTTTTTAAAATTACCGAAGCCGCTAAAGAACTCATCCCCAGCACCGCCCGGCTACCATCCGTGATATTGACGGCATGAACCCGACCTTTGAGGCACTTTGCCATCTCAATCATGTGGGTCGGGTCGGCTCCCTTGGGGGGTGCGACCTCAGCGGTAATCACAAACGTTCCAGGGGTCAAACAGGCAGTGCGAAAAAGACTCATTAAACAGAGACCCGTTATAAAGGTTAATTCTCAGGGTTAATTCTCAGGGTTGATTATCAGGGTGAATCACAGGGGTCTAGAGTAACCCAGGGCTTGTTTGACTCGATCCAGGGTGGCAACGGCAACGGCTTCCGCCCGTTCTCGCCCCTGACGCAGCACTGACTCCAGAGAAGCTCGATCCTCTATAATGACCTGGTATCGCTCCTGAATCGGTCGCAGAGCCTCAATTACAGTTTCCGTGAATAAGGGTTTGAATTGTCCCCAACCCATGTCCTGGCATTCTGCGATCACCGTCTGCTTGGGCTTGTTGGCTAAAATTCCATAGAGGGTCAATAGATTGCGGCATTCGGGGCGCTCTAAATTGTCAAGCTCCAGACCTCGAATCGAGTCGGTTTTACAGCGCTTGATTTTCCGGGTGATCTCTTCTGGCGTATCCAGGAGATTGATCCGGCTCAAATCCGATGGATCTGATTTAGACATTTTCCGAGTCCCATCCGCCAGACTCATCACCCGGGCCCCTTCTTGGCGAATCAGAGGCTCTGGTAATTTCAGAATCGGTTCATCCCGACCAAACAGATGATTAAATCGCACCGCAATGTCCCGGGTTAGCTCAATATGTTGCTTTTGGTCTTCCCCCACTGGCACTTTATCCGCATCGTAGAGTAAAATATCTGCCGCCATCAGCACCGGATAGTCCAGCAACCCGGCACTGACATTTTCCCCCTGCTTGATCGCCTTTTCCTTGAACTGGATCATGTCCTGGAGCCAGTTAATCGGTGTGATGCAGTTGAGCAGCCAGGTGAGCTCACTATGGGCTGAGATATGGGACTGGATGAAGATGGTGGAATCATTCAGGTCAATCCCACAGGCGAGATATAGAGCGGCAATGGTATAGGTATCTGGGGCTAACGTTGCCGGGTTATGAGGAACTGTAATGGCATGTAAATCAACCACACAGAAAAAATTGTCATATTGGCTCTGTCCTTCAACCCAGTTTAGAATTGCCCCCAGATAATTGCCTAAATGCAGATTTCCAGTTGGTTGGACTCCAGAGAGAATACGTGGCTTACCCATAAGGCTTGATCATCAAACGTTTTTGAGTGAGAGATTTTAACGGGAAGAGATTGGCTTAGAGATATCAGTTAAGGCTCTATGCCTAAGTCTAGCAGACTCCATAATTCCATTGGGAAATCCCCAGTCGGTTCACTGGGATTCACTTGCCATGGCTGCAATTTGAGTACAATTGAGAGCTATCTTTGTTGTTAAGCTATATAATCTTCCATGAATTTTCATGCGCCCCCGGCCTCGGATACCCTCCTGCCAACCAATCGAACCGTTTATCCGATTGGGGTTTCGACAATTTATGGGATCGCTCCCCTGGGGAAAACCCTACTAGCCCTTGATTCCTTACGGGGATCTTTGTTGCAAATTGATCCAGCCACCGACAATACAACAATTGTCAACCCTGGCTTGACTCAGCTTTTTATGGACGCGACAGGGTTAGCAATCTATCAGGAAACCCTGTGGTTTACCTGCCGGGAACAGGTTTATTTTTGTCCCCAGGCGATTCAAGCCGAGAAGATTAATCGCTTGAGCCCCCAACTTTTTGTCACCCTGCCTTACCCAGCCAATGGGGTTGCGGTTTGGGAGTCCACGGTGTACGTCACCTGTGAAAAAGCCGGATGTATTTTTGTCTTCAGTCGGGATACGGGCCGAGAAATTACCCGGTTCTATGCCCCGGGAGTCGGGAGCGAAAATATTGCGGTCTGGCAAGAGGAACTCTGGGTCTGCGATCGCACCGAACAAACCGTCTACTGCCTAGAACGGGGGACAGGGGCCGTGCAATTTAGCGTCTTGACACCGTTTGAATTTCCCAGTGGCTTGGGGATTGTTCAACATCCCGAAACCCAGGAAAAGATCCTATACGTTGCCTACTCCGGTGACGAACTCTACATCCTTGACAATCCCAACGCCGAGCCCCAATATCAACTGGCAAAGCGCGATCGCAGCTTTATTCATCCCCTGTCCTATCATTTCGATCCAGTCAAAAATACGCCACCTCCAATGGCTATTTGATTGAAATGTCCTACGTTGAAGAAATTGAACCCTTAGACGAGGTCTACTTGGAAGACCTGGAATGGCGAATTGCCCTGCCCTCCGAAACTCCCCGCCAGAAAGTCAGAGAAATCACCGCCATCGGTTGTCCCTTTGTGGAAGAGATGCAGGAGGGGGAACGGGTGGCGGTATTTAAATTCAAACCCTTTAGCTCCCAGGAGCGCCATATTTTCGGCTGGAGGGCGATCTTAGAAGTTCGGGGGATTAAGTATCAGATTCAGCCTCGAGATCTAGAGTCGATCCAGCCTCTCTCCCTGGACTACCGGGAAAAGTATTTAGTTGATGATGATAATCTGGCGATGGCATCCCCTACGGTGCGGGCGGCGGCAGCCGCTGGGGTGGCGCGGGAAACCAATATTCTGCGGAAACTCCTGAGTATTCGCAACTATGTCTATGACTGCCTGTCCTATAGTCTAACGGCCAAAATTGAAGCCCCCGATGTGGTGCTCCAGCGGGGAGTCGGTTCCTGCGGAGAATATGTTGGGGTGTTGTTAGCTCTGATGCGGTTAAACGGGATTGCCTGCCGGACGGTGGGTCGCTACAAATGTCCGCCGTTTCCCCAGCAAAAGGAAGTTCCCCTACAACCGGAGTACAACCATGTCTGGCTGGAGTTTTATATTCCAGGCTTCGGTTGGGTGCCGATGGAATCCAATCCAGATGACATTCAGGAACAAGGCCCCTATCCGTTGCGGTTCTTTATGGGATTGGCCTGGTATCATGTGGAAATTGGTAAAGGGATTAAGTTTCAACGGTTGTCCAGCCAGGGTCAACCTCTGAATCGGGAGCAGATCTCCGTGGGCAGCTTGGCAATCAATCATGTCCGGTTTAGGATCTTATCAGAGCTCCCAGCAGTTTAACTGGGAGGCTCAATGGAGCGCTGAATGGGAACCAAATTGAGACACTAAAATTAGGAGACTAAATTTGGGACACCTACATAAAGTGTCATCAGGATTCATCGGAATTCGGAGGAATTCATAAGGGTTGAGCATGGAATTTTCACTGATCAATGGTTTAGTAATCGCCACTCTGGTACTACTGGTGTTAGTTACAGGCGGAGTCGGGTATCTGACGGCGGTGGAGTGGCGCGATCGCCGTCGCCAGGATCGAGAAAAACGCGGTAATCGAGTCAAATAAAACGTTATATTCCTAGGATTGACTAGGTGGCTGAGCACATTCATCAAAAGGGACACATTAAAAATCGAACAGCCTGGAACTTTATGCTGAAATAGTTCCTCTACAATTGAAGTAAGACTACAGTCCCCCATCCATCTACTGTTTTTTATGGTTACTTCAGTGCCTCAGATGAAACTTTCAGGTTCATCTCGAGATCAGGATCGCATCCTGGCGGCCATCGATTTGGGAACTAATTCGTTCCACATGGTGATCGTCAAGATCGATCCGGTATTGCCTGCTTTTAGCATTATCGCCAGCGAAAAAGACATGGTGCGGTTGGGGGACTGTGGGCCCCGAGGTCGCCTGAAGCTAGAGGTTATGGAACGGGCAATGACTTGTTTGAAGCGGTTTCAGGCGATCGCCCAAACCTACCAGGCCGAACAGGTGGTGGCGGTGGCCACCAGCGCCGTTCGAGAAGCCCCCAATGGTCGAGAGTTTATTAAGCAAGTCTCCGATGAACTCCAGCTTGAAGTCGATGTGATCTCTGGCCCAGAGGAGGCCCGGAGAATTTATCTGGGGGTTTTATCGGCTATGGATTTTGAGGGGCAACCCCATGTGATTGTTGATATTGGGGGCGGATCAACTGAATTGGTTTTAGGAGATGGACGAGAGGCCGCATTCCTCAGCAGCACCAAAGTCGGGGCCGTCCGATTGACCACAGAACTGGTTCATGGTGATCCCATTTCTCGACATGAGTTTTCCTATCTGCAAGCCTACATTCGGGGGATGCTGGAACGGGCCGTTGATGAGCTATTGCTACAGGTGAAACCCGGTCAAACCCTGAAATTGGTCGGTACCTCCGGAACCATCCAAACCCTGGCCATTATCAATGCCCGAGAGAACTTAGGGATAGAGCCCACGCCATTGACTGGATACAGGCTCAGCCTGGTTGACCTACAAGAATTTGTCAACCGCATCCGAAAAATGTCCTACGAAGAACGGCTGGCGATTCCCGGTATGTCTGACAGACGGGCGGAGATTATTCTGGCGGGGGCTTTGATTCTCCAGGAAGCCATGGGGTTATTGGGGCTCGATTCCCTAACCGTCTGCGAGCGCAGTCTGCGAGAAGGGGTGATTGTGGACTGGATGCTAACCCATGGACTGATTGTGGATCGGCTCAGCTATGGCAGTACTATTCGGCCTCGCAGCGTCCTGAAGACGGCTCAAAAGTATCAGGTCAACCTGGAACATGGGGAACGGGTGGCAGCCTTTGCCCTGAGCCTGTTTGATCAAACCCGGCGCATCCTCCATAGCTGGGGATCAGAAGAACGGGAGCTACTCTGGGCCGCAGCGGTGTTGCACAATTGCGGTATGTACATTGCCCACTCCGCCCACCACAAACATTCTTATTACCTGATTCGCCACGGGGAATTACTGGGGTACAGCGAAACCGAGATTGAAATTATTGCCAACCTGGCCCGCTATCACCGCAAAAGCAACCCTAAGAAAAAGCACGAAAATTATCAAAACCTGGCCAAGCGGCATCGGCAAGTCGTTGATCAGTTGCATCCGCTGATGCGCCTTGCCGTTGCCTTAGATCGCCGTCAAATTGGGGCGATCGCCCAGGTTACAGCCCAGTGCCATTGGGAGGCGGGGGAGTTTCATCTGACCCTCAAACCGGTTAATCCTAAGGACAGTTGCGACCTAGAGCTCTGGAGCTTGGAGCTGAAAAAAGAGGCATTTGAACTGGAGTACAATCTCAAGCTCATTGCTCACTTGGAATGACTCCCTTAGAACTGCTCCCTTAGAATTGCTCCCTTAGAATTGCTCACTTAGAACCGGCCACAACCATCTTAGAATCCTGATGAACCCGCAGAGAGGTAAACGGGGAGGGTTGCCGCAGCAAATGACGATCAAATAAGATCCTCGGTCTGAGCAAGGATTTGCACAGCAGCAGTAGGGATTGAAATTCTCCCGGGGTTTGCAAGGGTTGCCATCGATCCGGACGGCAGAATAACAGCTCCACTAAACGGCGATATTGATTGGTGTTCAGGGGCACGAAGGAAAGGGTGACGAGCCATTGTTTTCCTTGACTTTCATAACGAGTCACCCGGGCGGGCAAACTAAACTTTTCTGGAAATTCTAACTTGGCCAGAACATTCGGGGAGAATCCGGGTTGATGGGAAAACAAAATCTGAACTCCTGTCTCAGAGAGAGTTTGAGTCACTCCCCAAAAACTCATATCATGGATCTGTAACCGAACAGTGCCCTCGAGCTTGAACCACTCAAACCGAGAGCGGGGGGCATCAACCATGGCCAGAATCGCCACGGTTAGCACAAATAGATTAAAGCAACTCCAGAACAGGAATAGACCGGATTCATGGGTGGAGTTGTGGCCGAAGTAACTAGTTTCTGGGAACCAGGACTCAGGCAACAAATCAACCCCCAATCCCTTGGCGATCGCAATGCCAGTCAGCAGCCAGATCACAATTAAAGGTGCAGCCAGGGGCCAGTTGAAACTAAAGTGATCGCTGGCGATCCCCTTGGGTGTCACCTGAAACTTGCGAGAAAAAGGCCGAAATATTGAATGAATCGTGGTCAGGGCGATTGGAAAACACAGAGCCACCCCATAGATCTCGGCTACAATTGCTGAACAGGCCCGACGGTTGAGCCAGTGGAAGACAATCAAATTAACGACGTAGACCGGCAGAAAAAAGTATAGCCATTCGGCCAGGGATCCTAAAATTGGCTTGAGCCCAAACAGGGATAGACCAGAGACATCAATAAAAATCCCACCCGAGATATACTGCTGGTCAACCAGACTAGAATTCCTTCTAAGTAAGCCGATCTTTGCCTCAAGTTCAAACCAGGAATGGTCAGGGGATTGGCATTCACAAAGAAAGACTGAATCGTACCTCTGCACCAGCGTTGCCGTTGAACCACACTAGCGCTAACGTTCTCTGGAGCCAATCCCGCGCTCAGCCGCTCCTCCAGAAAGATCACCTGATGGTGCTTGGCCAAGAGCCGAATGGCGGTAAAGTAATCTTCACTGAGGGACTCAGTGTAAAAGCCGTTGATCTCCATTAAGTGGCTGCGTCTCAGGATAAACGAACTGCCATAACAAAGGGTGCCATTCGCCCCATCGCGAACGGATTGAATATATCTGGAAAAGATCTCTTCTAGAGGATGACCCAATTGATTTTCTAACCCCAGGTTATAGGCAAAGGGATCGGCATTGTAAAAATCTTGATGGGTTTGCACTAGGGCAATTTGCTGACGTTGAAAAAATCCTACCGTTCGGGTCAGGAAATTAGGGGTAGGGACAAAATCAGCATCAAAGACGACGATTAATTCCCCATCGGTTTGAGCCAAGGCATGATTCAGATTTCCCGCTTTAGCGAATCGGTTGTCCGTCCGGGCTATGTATTCACATCCCAACTCTCGGGCAAGCTGTTTCATCTCTGACCGTTGGCCATCGTCCAAGAGATAAACTTGCTTGTGCTTGTATTCAATCGCCTGGCAGCCAATAATCGTACGACGAACAATATCAACCCCCTCGTTGTAGGTGGGAATCAAAATATCAACCGTCGGGGTAAATTCGCCGTTGAGCACTGCCTCTGACAGGCGATCTGCTTCTTGTTTGCGCTGCCGCGATCGCAGGGTTAAAAAAAGCTGGATCGTTCCCCCCAGAAAAATGGGCAGCTCTAAAAGCAACAACATCAGGCTCAGAGTGCCATTCAGCGGATCAGCTAGATTCAGGCTGGAGAATATGCGCCAGGTCAAATAGCGAAGCTGTAAAGCCAATAGAATGGCAATAATCAGGGATTGAGACCCGATTTGAGGGGACGGTGAAACCTGAACAGTTATCAGGGCGATCCCCGCCAGAATCGTCGCGGGAAGCAACAAATAGGGCAAAGGCACAAAGGGTGCTTCTAGCCAAATGGGCGGATGTTGCTGCCCGAGGTGAAGCTGAGCAAACATCTGATTGATGGGGGCATTGCCGCAAAACCACCCCCAGAGCAGAGCAATGAATAATGTAACGATGCCAAGGGTGGCGAGGGTGGCAATTCTAGGGCGACCGATTCGCCAGAAGTGGCCATACCTTGATCGACTGCTGTACCCTGATGTCATAAAGTAAGCTCCTGAGTATTAGTCCTGTAGAGTCGAAAGTAGTCTGAGGGACAAAGCGTTAAGAATCTAAACAAATCGTAAAGAAAAGTCAACCCATTCCAGTTCTATTCCTAAACTGTCTGTTTTTCCTGAAAATTCTCTGAGTTAGAGCTTGGAAACCAGAGAGATTTTTTCAGCCAGATTTGGTCAGGGATGAGCTGAGGCTTTAGACTAAGTTTTGATACGAAAGGTTTAATTTTTTGTAATGTGGTTTGTGGGGTAGTTGGTAGAGGGGATAGAACGCGCTTAATTTGGCGATCGCCCGCGCCATTGATAGCCCTAGGACAGTGATGGAATAGGACGGACTTTTCATCGATTATGCATTCATCCCCCAAAGCCATAGCTCAGAATCATAGTCTAGAACCAGGGGCAAGACGAATCAAAACAGGCCAAAACGAGAGTTGCCCTAGTAGATTAGGGCAAACGCATACTCAGCCAGCAAGGACTTTGAAGAGAATTGGTATAACCTGCAGAAATATACGGAAAGTTTCGATCTAATCCGCTGCTCTGGGTGGGTTAGCCCGCGAATTTCAGTCTAATCGGCGCCAGAATGAGTGTTGTATTGAAAAAGTCCGTATAAGCAGCACTTCAATTTTAATCTTGGAATTAGAAACCGCTCTGAAGATGATATACTTCGATGCATCGGTTCTAGTGGAGGTCAGCCGCTAGAGGTAACGGGGAAAGTCTGGTGTGAATCCGACGCTGTCCCGCAACTGTGAGGAGAGACGCAACTCTCTAAGTCAGGATGCCCGCCGATCAAGTAGCGTCTCCTTTGGAGGCTCGTCAACCTGTTCTTTTTCATCTGCGAGGTACGGATGGAGCAAAATTTTGCATCTTTTAAGTTAATCAAGTTTTCTCACCCATTTAGGCAAGTCGGACTTATCGCACTGCTTGCGATGACAAGTCTCCCATTCGGTTCTGCTCCTGTGCTGGCTCACCACGCAATGGGTGGTGAAGTGCCTGCCAACTTCACTGAGGGATTCCTCTCAGGGCTAGCTCATCCCGTCATCGGTCTCGACCATTTTGCATTTGTCGTGGCAGTCGGAGCGCTAGGTGCGATTAGTCGTCAAGGAATTAAGATTCCGATCGCCTTTGTACTGGCAGCAATGGTGGGGACATGGCTCCATTTAATGCAGATTACTTTACCAGCGGCTGAGTTTGTGATTTCAGGGTCTGTGTTGCTGTTTGGTATTTTCCTGGCGCTGAAAGATTGCCCTAATAGCTGGGTTTTAACTGGATTAGCAGCTCTCATCGGGCTGTTTCATGGCTATGCCTATGGAGAAGCCATCTCTGGTGCCGAAATGACACCCCTGATTGCTTACTTGGCAGGGTTTACAGTCATTCAACTGATGGTAGCAATCGTTGCGTTTCTCATCGGCAGAACGGTTCTTAAGAAAGCGAATGAGCAGCCTGGTTTACCCTTCCGGTTTGCTGGCTTTGTGATTTGTGGCGTAGGAGTTACGCTTCTATCGACTCTGTTGATAGAAACCATCTTCCCAGCGTAAATAACAAGCAACCGGACGAGGTGTTAGATGATAACCGCGAACCATTGGCGCTACAGTCTGATTGCGATTGGCAGCGCCAGCAGTCTGATTTATCCCCATGTGCCGCTGGTCAGCTTCGCTGCTGTGGCAGGCGTAACCCTGCGTCGCAGACAGGCAGTTGCTTCTGCGTTGCTGATTTGGTTATTTAACCAATTTTACGGCTTCATCATTCGGGATTATCCGCTTACTGCAATCTCCCTTGCCTGGGGCGTGACGATGGGATTGGGGACGGTTGCTGTTGCCTTGATTACCTCAATGCAGCCGAAGTTCAGCTATCGCAGTTGGATCGGGCAAGGCGTGTGGTTAAGCATGGCGCTGCTCCTGGGTTTCATCGCCTACCAGAGCAGTATTCTATTGGTGAATCAATGGGTGGGAATGCATGGGTTAACGGCTGACCTGTTCCTGCGGATTTTGGGGCGAGAGGTGATTTGGGCGATCGCGCTCTTTGGTCTTTACACCGCCCTAACTCTAAACCATCAGCGTTTGCTCCGGCGAACTTCGCGTTGAGAAACTGAAGTTTTGCTTTGAGTCGTCAGTTACATCGTAACTGGTATGAGTATCCTGAGTTTGAGTCACGAGCAGGCTTCTCTTAACGTCATCTAAGCAATATCTGCAAATATTATCAATTCTGATTCAAAACAGCCGCAAGAATGCTCAGCATCCCTACGGTTTGGGTTGATCGCGTTTTATTGGTCTGTATCCTTTGCCGTTTCTCAGCAGCTCAATCTAGCACAGTTGAATCCATTCCTGGTCAGGTTCTATTTAATCAATTAAGTCAAGGACTCACTGCATCTGATCTAGAGACGATCAACCTCCAACCTGTGCGTTGTATGGGAGCTTGTAGCTGTGCTTGTACAGTCGCATTTATGGCTCCGAATAAACTTACCTTTATCTTGAGTCAACTATCTCCTACAGATTCAGTTTCAGATTTGTTGAAATTTAGCAGTCAATATCTTGCTTGTGCAGACGGCAAAGTTCCCTTCAAAGAACGCCCCGATACCGTAAAGCAGAAAATTCACGCAGTTCTGCCACCTTTGCTCATCAAACTTTGATGCCCATGAAGCACAGACAATGCAGAGCAATCTGGGGCAGATGGAGCTGAATATTCCGCGAGACCGACGACCATTTCCCTATTGATTAATTCGACTTACACAAATGAGTTGACAATCTCACATTTGATCGATAATAGAAATGTTCCTCAGCTTCTTCACCTCGATTTGTTCCCTTCAATGCAGCAGTATCACGCCCAAATCTATGTCACCCTGCGTCCTTCGGTGCTTGATCCTGCCGGAACAGCCGTCTGTTCTGGCATTCAACAGATGGGTCATACCACCGTTGATCAGGTGCGAATTGGTAAGTATGTCGAAGTGGGTCTCACGGCAACGGATGAAGCGGATGCGCGCGCCCAATTGGATACCATCTGCGATCGCCTGCTGGCCAATCCGGTGATTGAAACCTATCGCTTTGACCTGACTCCGGTGTAGGGTTTTCCTGTTGTTGTTAAATTCCCATTCAAATTTCCCCTTAAATTCCTGTCCCCCATGAAATTTGGTGTTATTGTTTTTCCGGGCTCAAACTGCGATCGCGATGTTTCCTGGGTAACCCAAGGGTTACTCCAGCAGCCCACCCGGATGGTGTGGCATCAAGAAACTGATGTTTCTGACCTTGATGTGGTGATTATTCCGGGGGGCTTTAGCTATGGAGACTATTTGAGATGTGGGGCGATCGCCCAGTTCTCCCCGGTGATGAAGGGCATCCTTGACCATGCCAATCAGGGAAAGTTAGTGATTGGCATCTGCAATGGGTTTCAGATTCTAACTGAAGTGGGTCTGTTACCTGGAGCCCTGATGCGGAATCGAGATCTACACTTCATCTGCGACCGGGTTCCCACCACCATTATCAATGCCAATACCCCCTGGACAAGGGCTTACACTGAGGCGGAGGTGATTACTTTACCCATTGCTCACGGGGAGGGTTGCTATTATGCTGACCCTGAAATCCTGGCTGACCTGGAGGCAAACCATCAGGTGGTGTTGCGCTACGGCAGCAGTGTTACCCCTGAGGCTGGGGAGAACCCAAACGGCTCCTTGAATAATATTGCTGGAATTTGCAATCCTCAGGGCAATGTCTTTGGTTTAATGCCCCACCCGGAAAGGGCTTCTGATGCGGCTCTGGGTTTAACCGATGGTTTGCGAGTATTTAAGGGTTTGGTGGGTTACCAGAAAAAATAGAAGACGGATTGAATCTTTTGATTGGGGATTTACCTGTCCTCACGATCAGGATTGAAAGCGCCGATCCTGAATCGTCGTTTGTCCGTGGGGACATAGATCCAGCAGCACAAAGTTTTGGCAGTCAGGTCTCTGGTAATAATCGACCTGTTTAGGATAATCAGTTCACAATCTCGATCTAAAATCCTAAAATCGTCAATATTCAGTCATCAACCCTCAAAACTCATGGACAATTATCGCACTATTTTACAGCGGGCGGGTGCTGGGTTGATTGGGGTTGGGGTGGTTGATATGAGCTATATGACCTATCGCCTGTCCCAGGGTCAGGGCTATTCCTTAGGCTTCAATAGTCTGGCGCTAGTAGCGGGGATGTTTCTGCTAGGAGGCAGTTTAAGAGCCGTCCCGATCATTACTGGGTTTGCTGCTTTCAGGCTTTCTATCTTCATCAGCACCCTATTCATATTAATGACCAGGAAATCAAATCAGTACAAGTAGAGTGGTAGCAATAAAGCGCCAATCTTGCGGAGTCTAGCAAGAGTCTAAATAGACGTTACTAAGACGTTGCTCAAAAGATCGCAGTTTGTAAATCCTCTGGACTGAGGTGTTGATGGATCACCTGGCCATCCCGAAACCAGACCACCCGCCTGGTTTGACGGGCCACTTCCGATTCATGGGTGACCATAACAACCGTAATGCCGCCCTGATTCAGTTCGGTAAAAATGTCCATCACTTCTTGGGTCGTTTTGGAGTCTAATGCCCCGGTGGGTTCATCCGCCAGCAACAACACCGGGCTATTAACAATAGCACGGGCGATCGCCACCCGCTGTTGTTGACCTCCAGAGAGTTGATTGGGTTTGTTGTGTAAACGCTGTTCCAATCCGACTCGAATCAAAGCTTGGGTAGCGCGATCGCGGCGTTCTGTTTTGGAGACTCCGGCATAGAGCATGGGCAGCATGACATTATCCAGGGCGGTCAACTGGGCAAGCAGGTGAAATTGCTGAAAAACAAAGCCAATTTTCAGGTTGCGAATCTTTGCCAATTCCGTCTCCGACATCTGGGCTACATTCGTACCATCCAGATAATAATTCCCAGATGTTGGCCGATCCAGACAACCAATAATGTTCATAGCGGTGGATTTTCCGGAACCAGAAGCCCCCATGATGGCGCAGTATTCTCCCTCAGCCACTGTCAGGCTGACTCCGTTCAGGGCGCGGACTTGAATATCCCCGATGCCATAAACTTTCGTAATGTCTTCCAGCTTCAAGATGGCCTTTTGAGAGGGATTAGAACTGACTGAAAGGGAAGATAGAGCAGTTTCTGGAGTCATAGGTTTAAAGACCTGGTTTGGAGATTAATGTTCATGGTTGGATTGCAAGATGGAGCCTCAGGATTAGGGGGCAACGGGTTGATCGGGCAGCCAATCAATTGAGCGAACCAAATTCTAAATTCCTAAGCACTTCTCAAGGCCACAATCGGATCAAGCCCCGCCGCCCGCCGGGCCGGAACCACTCCAAAAAACAGGCCAATGCCCCCAGAGACCCCAACCGCAATCATAATCGCCGCCGCTGAAACGCCGCCTTCGAGGGGCGTTAACACCCCAAGCAATAATATCCCTCCAACCCCGAGGGCCGTCCCCACCAGTCCCCCTGCCGCTGACAGAATCACCGCCTCAATGATAAACTGGATCAAAATATCCTGCTGGGAGGCTCCAATCGCTTTTCTGAGGCCAATTTCCTGGGTACGTTCGGTCACAGAAACCAGCATAATATTCATGATCCCAATTCCTCCAACGAATAGGGAAATGGCTGCGGTTGCCGCCAACATCAGGGTTAAGGCTCCAGTAATCTTACCTAGGGTATCAAGCAAATCTTTTTGATTGCGGACGGTAAAATCATCCTCATCAACGATTTTGTGACGCAAACGCAGCAAGTTTTCCACCTGGAATTGAGCCGCTCGCAAATTATCCTGATCTTTTACCGAGACTGAGATAAACGTCACCTGGATCCCGTAGGGAGAAGTCCGCCCCACAATTCGATTCGCCATTGTGGTAACGGGAATGAAGGCATTCATATCCTGGTTTGTCCCAAAGCTCGTGCCCTTGGGCTGCATTACCCCGATCACCTTTAGGCTGATATTTTTCAGTCGCACTTGTTTGCCCAGGGGATCTTCATCCCCAAACAATTTCTCCGCCAATTCTGACCCCAGGGCTACTACGTTTTCCTGTCGCTTTAAGTCCAGATCTGTGATAAATCGACCCCGGGCCACATCAAAACTGCGAACCGGCAAAAATTCCGGGGTTGTGCCGGTGACCGAAGCAGAGGCATTTTTATTGCGATAGGACATCAGGTCACTGCTATTGAGGGTCGGGGCCACGGCTTCAACGGTGGGAACCTGGCTGGCGATCGCGTCCGCATCCGCCAGCACTAGGGTTTGAGGGGGGTAGACCGGGCGACTCTGGGCTTCTGGGCTACCGGGGAGGATAAACAGAATATTGGGCCCCAGGGAATTCACCTGGTCATTCACAAATCGCTGAGCCCCTTCTCCCACCCCGATCATGCCAATGACTGAGGCATTGCCAATGATAATTCCCAACATTGTCAAGCTGCTCCGCAACTTGTTCGATAACAACGTAGACGCTGACATCTGGAGATGTTCTAAGAGGTTCACTACTCAATACCCTCCGAATTGATGATTTTCTCTAATTTTTGACCCTGGGGCAGTTCAATAAATACCTGTTCTCCCACCTGAACCCCATCTAAAATCTGAATCTGATTGCCAATGTTTGAGCCTACGGTGACCGGTTGAAATTCAGGTTGGTTCTTCTCGTTGGGAATCAACACCCCGGTCTGACCTTTGTTGGTGACAATGGCGACGGTGGGAACCACCAAAGCTTGATCCAGCTTGTCTCCCAGGAATTGTAAATCAACATTCATCCCGGACTGGAGCTTGTCCTGTCCAGAAATGATCTCAATCCGCGCCTGAAACAGAGTCACATCCCGTTCCTTCACTGCTTCCGGGGCAATTAACTGAACCCGTCCTTCAAACACCTGGTCTGGAAAGGTATCCGCCACAATCTCAACGGTTTGATTGGGTTTGATTTGACCGATATCCGCTTCAGGAATCTTGGCTAGAACCTCTAAATCCTGGGCCAGCGCCACAATCGAGGTAGAGGTGGCAGAGGAGGCTTCAGAAGCCGAAGTAGCGGGAGTCACAAATGATCCTTCAACGGCATAGCGTTGGGCAATAATTCCTGAAAACGGAGCCCGTACTTTAGTGTCTTCCAGTTGAGTTTGATAGTACTGCACCTGGCCCTGGGCCTCTCTCACCTCGGCCTGGGACGCGGCAATATCTTCTGGACGAGTGCCATTGAGCAATTCATCCAATTTACTCTGGG
This sequence comes from Oscillatoriales cyanobacterium RM2_1_1, assembly GCA_012033335.1. Lineage (GTDB taxonomy): Bacteria > Cyanobacteriota > Cyanobacteriia > Cyanobacteriales > Microcoleaceae > JBHJGO01. The sequence goes on along the minus strand of JAAURB010000016.1, from coordinate 24,027 downwards.
CTTCCGCAACTTCCGCCTGCACCTGAGCCACTTCCTGGGGACGGGCTCCATTTTGTAACCTCAAAAGGTTTTGCCGTTGTTGTTCTACCGTTGCCTGAAGCTGTTCTACCTGGGAGCTTTGACTCTGTTTCAACTGAGAAATCCGTTGCTGGGCTTGGCTGACCAGGGCCCCCAGGCGACGCTCGTCCCGCAGATATTCTTCCAGGGCATCCTGGGAAATTGCCCCCTCCTGGCGTAGGGCTTGATTGCGTTGCAACCGCTCCTTCGCCAGTTTCAGATCGGCTCTATTGGCCTCAAGCTGAAACTTGGCCTGGGAAATTTCATCCTGTAAACTACCGGTTTGTGCATCAGCCAGCCGAAATTGCGCTTCAGATAACTGGGCTTGGGCTGAAGCAACTTCCTCCGAACGGGTGCCAGCCTGCATTTCTGCTAGCTTGGCCTGGGTTTGATTCACCCTGGCCTGAGCGGCGGCAATTTCTTCGGAGCGACTGCCCGCCTCTAACTTTTCCAGATTGGCCTGGGTTTTGGCCAGACGAGCCTGGGCCTGGAGTAACTGGGCTTCAATCTCAGTGCCCTCCATCTCAGCGATGACCTGCCCGGCTTCCACGCGATCGCCCTGTTCGACATAGAGCTTAGCCAAACGCCCCTGGGTTTTTGGGCTGAGATTCACCCGCCGAACCGGTTGGACAACCCCGCTAGCATTGATCCGAACGGTTAAGTCTTCGGTTTTTACAGGGACAGTCAGGCTAGCTAAGGCTTCAGCATTGACCTGGGTACGTTGTTTGTTGAGGTACAGGGCTGCCGGTACTGTGACCAACCCGGCCAGTAACAAAGTGATCAGTCCCCACTTCAGGGGACGAATAGATTTTTGTGGCGAGAGGGCTGGAGTATTCAGGGATGAACTATCCTGTGGAGTCAGCGCAACGTCCTGGGCTGACACTTTTGTGCTGTCCAGTGAATCGACCCTTACCCCCGTAGACCCATTGCGCTGTTGTGTTTCTTCCTGACCGGATAACATTCCACTTTTCTCCAAATCGTTACGAAACAGGGTAGAGAGTTGTGCTCAACAGTCCGTTTCTGTCTCTTAAGTACTATTTTAACAATCCGTAACAACTAAATGAGAGATTTGCTATTCCAGCTCTTCAGGTGTCCTAATATACCAGGATGGCCAGATGATCGAGGGGTAATTCAACAGGGGACTCCTCCTAAATCTTAGCCATTGGGCCGATTCTTAGCATTACCCTAACCCAATTCCATGCTGTGACAATTTTCAAGGTGGCACAACAAAAACTTGATCAGGGTTCCTGCACGGCCTTATGGCCCTAGAGCTTCAGTGAGGTAATTGGCCGTCGCTTCCACCAAGGCGATCGCATTTTCGTACTTCATTCGGGTTGGCCCCAAAACACTGACACTACCGGTTGGTTTGGCCTCCCAGTAATATTGAGCGGACACCAAAGCGCAACTCTGAATCGGTTCCAGGGGGTTTTCTGTGCCAATCCGCACCGTCACCTGGCCCTGATCACCCATAGACGAAATCAGTGGCCATAATTGTTCCGGCTCGTCCTCGATCAGATGAATAATGGTTTGGGTTTGTTGGACTTGGGAAAATTCCGGCAGTCGGAGGACTTCAGAGATTCCACTAAGCTGAATCAGCCCATACTCAGAGGCTTGACCTCGACTCCCCAAATCCTTCAGCAATCTGCAGAGTAAATCGGCGTAACGCTGAAATTCCCGATCCAGGTCATTCCAATCCAGGTTGGAAAACTCCGTCAGGGATCGACCCCGAAGATGGCGATTGAGAAAGTTCGAGAGGACTTTGAGCTCCTGTTCAATTAGTTCCTCATCCTCCGGCAGATCCTCTAGGGCCATTTCTGAATCCAGGGTATCCGGGGTTTGGGCGGGGAGATTCATCACGACGGACTGGGTTTGATAGGCATCCGTCACCACCACCAGCATCACCTTGCCGGGGGCAATTGAAATCAGTTGGAGATGCCGCAGATAATTGGACTGGGTTCGAGGCATCGTAATCAATGTCAGATAGCCGCTGAGGGTTGCTAAAATCTGGGCAGCTCCCCGGACAACCAGCTCAATATTTCCCTGATCTAGGCTAAGTTGCGATCTCAGGGCTTGATTGACCACCTCTGCTGAAGTTTCTGAGGGGGTGATCAGTTGGTCAACATAGATCCGATAGCCAAAGTCTGAAGGCACCCGCCCGGAGGAGGTATGGGGCTGATAGAGTAAACCGGCCCGTTCCAAAGCTCCCATGCCATTGCGAATGGTGGCCGAACTCACATTGAGATTATATTCCTCCACTAGAGCCCTTGATCCAACGGGCTCCGCTGTTTCAATATAATGGCGCACTGTAGCCCAAAGAATGCGCTGTTGCCGCGATGTGAGCTTGACGGTTGCTGTCATTGGATGATGTTAATTTAGAGCTGCGATTGAATCTTGAGCAGTTATCTCAAGCCATTGATCTCCAGCCATTGAGTTGCTAACTTTCTGCACAAAGCTGGATGGAACCGGAAAAGCAAAGTTTTTCATCCAAGATAGCAGATCTATCCCCTGATTCAGTATTTAAAAGTTGAAGTTAGGGAATCGAGATGAAACCCTGAAGTTAGGAGATGTTGAAATCGAATTGGTTATCCAATAGTCGGCTGATACTTATGAAACAAATACGAAACAAACCTCATCGTGACGGAGTTGAATATAATTCGACGATCCTAATCAATCCCATGGGCTTTGAGATCCTCGAGGGCAACATACTCCAACGCTAAAGCATGGGTAGAGTTGAGAATGACAGGGGGAGCCATACCCACATCTAGGGCTTCTTTCCATCTCAGGGCACAGAGACACCAGCGATCGCCCGGTTTTAGCCCTGGAAATTGAAGCATGGGATTGGGGGTGGTCAGGTCATTCCCTTGAGCCTTAGAAAATTCGAGAAACTCCTGGGTAACCTGGGCACAGACCACATGGGCCCCCATATCTCCGGCTCCGGTGTTGCAGACTCCGTCTCGATAGAATCCGGTCATTGGACTGGTGCAGCAAACGTCGAGATCACTCCCCAAAACATTCTTGGCCTTAGACATAAAAATATGGCGATATAGCAGTTTACAACCTTGTCACCATGGTAACGCGATCAACCTGAGACCGGTCTAGGTCGATTGCCCTGAACGAGAGCGTCCCACCAATTTATCCCGCAGGAGCTTGATGCGATCGCGCAGTTTTGCCGCCGTTTCAAACTCCAGGTCTTTGGCCGCCTGTTTCATCTGAGTTTCCAACTGCTGAATCAAGTCAGGTAAAGTTTCCAGGGGAACCTCCTCTGCCTGGTCATAGATCTCTTCCAATTGTTGAGCATTCAAGCGCCGGGAGACATCGAGGAATTCCAAAATCGAATTACTAGATTTCTGAACGATGGATTGGGGAATAATCCCATGCTCTTGGTTATGGGCCAATTGAATTGCCCGCCGCCGTTCCGTCTCATCAATGGCTTTTTTCATGCTATCGGTCAGGGTCTCCCCATACAAAATCGCCTGCCCCCGAATATGACGCGCCGCCCGCCCAATCGTCTGGATCAGCGATCGCTCTGTCCGCAAAAATCCCTCCTTGTCGGCATCTAGAATAGCCACCAGAGAAACCTGGGGCAGATCCAGACCTTCCCGCAACAGATTTACCCCGACTAAAACATCGAATTCTCCCTGTTTAAGGGCTTGAATAATTTCAATCCGCTGAATCGATTGAATTTCTGAATGGAGATAGCGAATTCTAATCCCCCGATCCTGGAGATATTCCGTCAAATCCTCTGCCATCCGCTTGGTTAAAGTGGTCACCAGAGTTCGTTCATCTCGATCAATTCTGATTTGAATTTCACCAAATAAATCATCAATTTGGCCTTCTGTCGGGCGGACAAAAATCTCTGGATCAATTACCCCGGTTGGTCGGATAATTTGCTCCGCAACATGTCCCTGGGATTGTTCAATTTCCCAATCCCCCGGAGTAGCAGAAACAAAAATAGACTGGTTTGCCTTTAGCCAGAATTCTTCTGACTTGAGGGGACGATTATCGGCGGCACTAGGCAAGCGAAAGCCATGATCAATTAAAACTTTTTTACGGGATTGATCACCGTTATACATGCCTCGAATTTGCGGAATTGTCACATGGGATTCGTCAATTACCAATAGCCAATCGTTTGGGAAATAATCAATTAAACATTCAGGGGGATCCCCAGGATAGCGCCCTGCTAGATGGCGAGAATAGTTTTCTACGCCATTGCAATACCCCACTTCCCGCAGCATTTCTAGATCGTATAGAGTGCGCTGTTTGAGTCGTTGGGCTTCTAGTAATTTGCCTTGCTGTTCAAAAACGGCTAACTGTTGCTCAAGCTCCTCGGCAATGGCTTCACAGGCAGTTTCCAGTCGTTCCTTGGGGGTGACAAAGTGGCGGGCCGGATAAATATTCAGGACTTCTACACTTTTTAATACGGCTCCTGTAACCGGATCAAGATAGCGAATCGCATCGATTTCATCCCCAAAAAACTCCACTCGAATCACCCGATCTTCATAGGCGGGGCCGATTTCTAAAACATCTCCCTTGACCCGGAATTTTCCTCGACCCAACTCCACATCGTTGCGAGTATATTGAATGGTCGCCAGATCCCGTAGAAGTTGACGCTGATCGAGTTCTTCACCCACTTTCAGCGGAATTGAAGCCTTGAGGTATTCAGCAGGTATTCCCAGGCCGTAAATACAACTAATGGAAGCAACAACAATAACATCCCGACGCTCAAATAAAGAGCGGGTGGCGGAATGACGTAGCATATCAATCTCGTCATTGATCGAGGCGCTTTTCTCAATATAAGTGTCAGTCACCGGAATATAGGCTTCTGGCTGATAATAATCGTAATAACTGATAAAGTACTCCACTGCATTCTCCGGGAAAAATTCCCGCAGTTCATTGCAAAGCTGTGCGGCTAGAGTTTTATTGTGGGCCAGCACCAAGGCCGGACGGCCAATTTGAGCAATGGTTGAAGCGATGGTGAAGGTTTTGCCCGTACCCGTAGCCCCCAGCAGGGTGATGAAGGGTTGGCCCGATTGGACACTATCAAGCAGTTGGGCGATCGCCTTGGGTTGATCCCCCATGGGTTGAAATGGTGCCTGCAGATGAAATTCCACCGTCTTTGGCCTCTGTGGATCGGTTCAAGTTTTTCGGTTCAAATTTTGATGATAACATTTCCAATTTGGATTGGAATTTACCCTTAGGGGGAAAGCAGGCCAAACCTATACTCCCTTCATTGTCAGCCTAACGGCTCACTTGAGCGGCTATAAACCACCTTCTCCGTTGCAGCATCAGACAGCGCAGCAGCAGAACTATCACTGGCTTGATCGCGCTGGCTCCACAGATCGATACCGATTACCTTGCCAGAGGTAAGGCGCTTTGCAGATCCGACTAGCATAAACCCTCGTCCGCAACCCACGTCAAGTACAAGCTCACTAAAGGATAGTTGAGCCTAATCCACGTTTCTTGCTTTTCTGCTTGTTCGGCGCAGCTTTTGCTTTTTGTAAAGTTGAAGTTTGAGAAACAACGCCTTGAATTGAAGCACCAGAAGCACGAATTTTTCCATCTGCTTCAGTGACTAACTCATAAAAAATGGTAACTCCAGCTTTTGGGCGACGACCTGTTGTTTTTATTGCGCTGATATGTAGAAAAACCTCTTTGCCGCTTTCACTGGGCTTGATAAATCCAAACCCTTTATCGTCGTTCCACTTTACTAATTGCCCCTTATTCAAACCAGGTTTCATGAAGAACCTCACCGTTAATCCACCTTAGCAGCGCAGCCAGAAGCACTTGCTACATTTCTGCTCTGAAATCTAACAGACAGTTGTGATGCACCCTCTCAACCTAAAAGCTAAGCAGCCTAACTATTTATTTGGTTTAAACTTTCAGTCTAATTACCCTGTTTAGGTGCGTTATACTTAATCTTTTAATCTAACACACTTTAAGCGGATTAGGCTGAAATTTTCAGTCTAATCTACCCAGAGCAGAGGATTAGATCGAAATTTTCCGTATATTTCTGCAGGTTATACCAATTCTCTTCAAAGTCCTTGCTGGCTGAGTGTGCGTTTGCCCTTTGGGAAAGCAGGGGAAGGAGCTAGCTGTTTTAAGATTCTGGACTTCAAGATCAAAAATGCACTGGGATCTTCAAAGACCACTTCGACATTGAATGATTACAGCATTTCTGACGCTACTGAGTATCTATACCTCACGGGATTGAAAAGCCCTACATCCGCGAACGATGGGTAGTGAATTATATGCTTTGCTTATCTTGACGATTTACTTATCTTTACAAACTTTACAAACAGCAAGATATCTTTTTGTCTGGTATTTACTTCGAGACAAGCCCACTTTATAATTTATTTAGGATCAGTCAAAAAAACATCTCTTTCCGGCTTTTGGGTTTCGGAAACCGGTTTTTTGCTCTGAATATTTTGGAATATCGTTTTGAAACTATTGTTTTAGAACTTTAGCGAAGGTTTTGAGATTTAGCTTTATTATCGACATCCATAGTTCCCCGCCAACTCAGCAAGGTATTTAACATGGCTGCTAGCTCTTCCCCAGCAAGGAGAACGACTTCCAGCAGACGGACTCGTCAGTCGTCGGAAAAACTTATTCATCAGCAGGATAGTAGTGATATGACTAGTGATACGACCAAAACAGAAGGTGTTGGAAATGGTCAAGGAGCAGAAGCAATCAAGCCAGTCAATTTAGAACTTGCCTCTGACTCTAAGATCGCAGGAAGCGGAGTGCATTCCGCCCCAACTGAAATTCGGCTCCATCCCTCGGCACTCATGCCAAACCGCCCCATCGAAGAAAGTAATCTGGAGGTGGTCGGGATGTTGATGGGAGGCCATCGTCCAATTATGAGGGCTAGTAGTACCTCGGCAGTGGTTTTGGTGGATTCAGTAGATGGGACTGGCCCCTTAGCTCATCGACCTGTTGCAGCCGTTGATCTCCATGTGACGGGGATGTTGATGAACCGCCCGGTTGCCTCTAATCAAATTGATGATCCTTTTACGCTGATGGGTTTTCTAGACTAGGGATCTGGGCTGAGATTTGCCAGATTCTATGACCAACTCCACCATAGTGGTGAATGGCTTTAACCCACAAAGTCTGCCTGGGATAACTTTTAAGATTGATTCAGGCAGATTTTGTGGTCATGTCAATTCCTGTGCTTGATTCCGGCGCGATATTTGATAGCTCAGCTCAGTACCGCTACCTGCTTTGGCGAGTCTGGAACCCAGACTACCCCCATATCGTTTTCATCATGCTCAACCCTAGTCGGGCAGATGGTAAAACCAATGATCCAACTATTCGGCGATGCCTGGGGTTCTCTCAATCCTGGGGTTATGGTTCCCTGGCCGTGGTTAACCTATTTGCCTACTGCGCCTCTAGCCCTCGGATTTTACAGCAGATTGTTGATCCGATTGGCCCTGAGACTGACCGGTATTTATTGGAGGCGATCGCGTCTAGTAACCGATTGATCCTGGCTTGGGGAAATCATGGGATCTGGCTCAATCGGGGTCAAACGGTATTGGGCTTGATCCCGCCGCAGTTGCAACCTGACTGTTTGGGATTGACCCGGCAGCGGCAACCTCGACATCCCCTGTATGTCAGGAAGACTTCTATGCCAATTCCCTATCTCTGACTTTAATAATTAAGATTGATCGTCGATGGATTCAACTGCTTCAGGTCGAACCTGTTGCCCAGTGTTGAGCTGACTCAATCCAGTTGCAGCCAATGTGATAAACAAAAGACCACTCACCACCACCGCTAGAGATAGCCCTCGAGTCAGGCGCAGATCCCGAACAATCCGGGCAATCGGATGACTCTGACGGCGTAACATTTGGCCCATGGCCCACCGCTGTAAGCAGAATGGATCTCGGACGAAGTTGCCACTCTTGCTAATCACAAAGTGAGTATGACAATGGGGACAGGTAAACAATCCACCCAACATGCCTAAAGAAGACAGCAAACTGGTGTGATGACAAATTGGACAGGTGACGGAGTAGGTCTTGAAAGTATCAGCGTTCATAATAAGGGTTCACTGAGTAGATTTAGGTGGATTAAGGTTTGCACTTTAAATGAGCTGCACCTGTTACCTAAGCAGTTACGATGTTGTCGCTTTCCTCTTCTAGTCTACCGCTACTAACTGTGGAATGAACCCTGGAAAACACGGAGATTAATCTTTTTCAAAGGTTCTGCCTTGCAAATTTTTTAACCCAGTGATGCAGGTGAGATTATACTGCAAAGGGGTAATCGCGATGTAATTCTCCCGAACCGCCTCTACATCTGTGGGAATTTGGGTGGCCAGATCAGGGTCTTTCGCCTGCTCTATGTCTTCTAGCACTTCTCCAGCCAACCAGTAATAAATCTTGCCCCTGGGATCTACTCGCTTCTCAAAGGTATCAATATAGCGTCGGATGCCCTGACGGGCCAGGGTGACCCCCTGAATCTCAGCTCCCTCAACGGCTGGGATATTGATATTCAATAACATCGCCTGGGATAAGGGTTGATGTTCAAATTGGGCTAGCAAAGCCTGAGCAAACTTTACGGCTGGAGTAAACTCCCGGGAGCCATAGTTGGCCAAACTAAAGGCAATACTAGGAATCCCTTCAATCATGCCCTCCATCGCAGCCGAAACTGTCCCAGAATAAAGCACATCAGTTCCTAGGTTAGGCCCATGATTCACCCCAGCCAGGACAAAATCAGGGCGCTCATGGAGCAAACCAAACAGGGCCAGCTTGACACAATCCGCTGGGGTTCCAGAACAAGCCCAGGCTCTGACCGTAGGATGAAACACGGCTTCAACGATTTCTGCACGGATTGGTTGATGCAAGGTTAAGCCGTGACCGGTAGCTGAACGCTCCTGATCAGGACAGACGACCGTAACATCATGACCCGCTTCCGCTAAGTGATTAGCCAGACTGCGGATACCTTTGGCAAAAACGCCATCATCGTTGCTAATTAAAAGTTTCATCTATTCTTTAATTCTGCTCTTAACTTTGTCTACTATCTACCCCTGTTTTCCCTGGAACAAGGTAATCTTATGGTAAGCCTTTTGTTTGATTGTCTTAACGTTCAAGTTAAAGTTATCAAGTTAAACGTTGTTCAAAGCTGAAGTCTAAAATGACGATTCAAGTGACTGATCTAGAGGCTCAACTCCAGGAGCTAGGCCAGAATGCTCAAGCTGCCGTAACTGAATGCCAAACCTTAGATGACCTCGAACAACTTCGGGTGAGCTACCTGGGGAAAAAAGGCAAGCTTTCCGGGGTCTTGGGGGCCATGGGCAAACTTGATGCGGGCGATCGCCCTCGGATTGGAGCCTTAGCCAATGAGGTGAAAGAATTGGTTCAGACCTACTTAGATGAAAAGCGCACTGCTCTGATCAATGCTCAGCTTGAGGCCAAACTCCAAACCGAAACCCTGGATGTCACCATGCCTGGAGTGTATCGTCTCCAGGGTCAAATTCATCCCCTGAATGGTTTAATTGACCGCACTTTAGATATTTTTGTCGGACTGGGCTACACCGTTTCCACCGGGCCCGAAATGGAAACGGACTATTACAACTTTGCAGCATTGAATATGCCCCCTGATCATCCGGCTCGGGATATGCAGGATACCTTTTACCTGCCCGATGGCAACCTGTTGCGTACCCACACCTCACCGGTACAGATTCGCTATATGGAGCAGCACCAACCCCCCATCCGGGTGATTGCACCGGGACGAGTTTACCGTCGGGATACGGTAGATGCCACCCATGCCGCCGTATTTCATCAAATTGAGCTACTCGCGGTCGATGAGGGTTTGCGGTTTACTGACCTGAAGGGAACGATTAAAGAATTTCTCCGGCAGATGTTTGGGGATTTACCTGTGCGGTTTCGGGCCAGCTATTTTCCCTTCACGGAACCCTCGGCGGAGGTCGATTTGCAGTGGCAGGGTCGCTGGCTCGAAGTCTTGGGCTGTGGCATGGTGGATCCGAATGTGATGCAGGCCGTGGGCTATGACCCTGAAAAATATACAGGGTTCGCGGCGGGGTTTGGAGTCGAGCGGTTTGCCATGGTATTGCATCAATTGGATGATATTCGTCGAGTTTATACCAGTGATCTCCGCTTTCTGCGACAATTCTAGACGTCTTTACTTTGAATAGATTTCTAAAGTAAAGATGTCTAACGATATCTTTCTAAAGACATAGCAATCAGACATGCTTGATCAGAAGGGTGGAGGCACAGTACCCCTCCTTGGGTTCGTCCCCAAACCTCTCTTCGGTTTTCTTATGATTGATTCGAGATTGCTATGGATCTCTAAAGATCCTCATTCATGGTGCAAATAAGGAGTTGAACGGATGAAAAAGTTGAATCCCCTGGGATTAGGATTAGTCATGCTGTTGACCGTGCCTTTTGGAACTGAACTGGGAGCGGCGATCGCCCTGGATCAGCCCTCAAGTTCCTCTGCCCAACCGATAACCCAAGCCCAGCCAGAAGCTCAGGAGAAACCCGAAGCGACAACAGAAGAAACCCCAGAAGCGCAACCTGAAGAAAAACCAGAAGCAACAACGGAAGAAAAACCCAAGGACAGTTCTGAAGAAACCCCTCAGACTGACACCGAGAAGCCCCAACCTGCTACCCAGCAGGCCCCACAAGCCGCCAGTTCTCTCTGTCGTCAGGTGTTTGAGCCTCGGGGATTAGCGGTGAAAGAACGGCCCACCCCCAATTCCCCAGTGATTGGGGGGGTGGCTTACAACCAACGAGTCATGCTGGTGGAAGGCTATCAAAGTATTCGCGGCCCAGAAGGTCGGAACTGGATTGAAATTACAGCACCGGTTAAGGGATTTGTCTCCAATGGCTATCCAGGAGGGCGTAGTAATCTGGTTTATTGTTCTGGGGATACTGCTACTAAACCCCCGGAATCTAAACCTCCAGAAAGTAAACCCCCAGAATCTAAACCCCCGGAATCTAAACCTCCAGAAAGTAAACCCCCAGAATCAATCGCTAATCTTTGCCGACGGATTGATCGGCGAGCTGCTCCTCGGGGTGTTGTGGTTCGAGCCAAGCCTTCTCGCACCTCTGAACAGGTTGGAGGAGTGCCATCGGGGGAAACAGTAACCCTGGTTAAAGGATATAAGGCAATTCCTGATCCGGACAATGAGCCTCGTAACTGGATTGAAATCACCGAACCGGTTGCCGGGTTTATCTCAACCAATACCTTGATCATGTGCCCTTGATCATGGGTCCTTAGTAATGGGCTAATTTCCTCCAAGAATCAGGAGCTTATTCTGAAATAATCTCAAGTAAAGTCTCGAATAAAGTCTTAAGTATTAGAGAGGCGTTCAGTTGAACGTCTCTCTAATGAATCAAACTAGCTGAACTTAGAATTTAGGTCAGACTATCGCGATCAACACTAATACATCAAAACCGCTTGAGTTGAAGATGACTCAAAAAGATTAATCAAATGTTAGTCAGTGGTGGGTTAAGAATTAATCAATATTCAGTTGATTGCCCCGACGATATTGCTGGTAAGCCTTGAAGAACAGGCCCAGCAGAGTCACTGCAATTAAACCCAATACAATGCCAGAAAGCAATGGTTCTACCACGTTAAAACTCCTTGTATTTTAATCTCTCTGACATATCACTATAGCGCTTCCTGGACTGGTGAGCACAGATTTCAGGAGGGAGTCGATTACCCACCCTTGAGTCTGATTAGCCATGATGTTCGCTCTGCAAGCTCTGATCCCCCACAATCGCTTTCATCCCCTCCAAGGTTGCCGGGATACTGCGGGGATCCATGAACATGATCTTGCTGCTATCACTCTTACCAATAGTGGCCCCCATCTCGATGTAATGTTGAGCCAGTAGGAATTGCAATGCATCTTGAGCTTTCGCCTCACTACCCAGAGCTTTGGTTAAGATCTGCAACGCCTCTGCGGTGGCATGGGCTTTGAGTACCTGGGCCTGTCGCTCTGCCTGAGCCCGCAGGATCATGGCTTTTTGATGGGCTTCGGCATCGAGGATCTGAGCTTCGGCCTTCCCTCGGGCGGAGTTGACCGCAGACTCCCGCTCCCCTTCAGAATTCAAAATTGCCGCCCGTTTTTTGCGCTCGGCTGACATCTGAAGTTCCATGGCATCCATGACAGCTTTCGCCGGGCAGATGTCCCTGAGCTCTACCCGGGTCACCTTCACACCCCAGGGATCAGTAGCAATATCGAGTTCCCGCAACAGCATCTCATTCACCTCAGTCCGGGCAGTGAAGGTTTGATCGAGTTCGAGTTTTCCCATTTCAGAGCGAATCTGAGTCCGCACCAGGTTTTCCATGGCTGGAACTAAGGTAGCCACTTTATAACAGGCTTTTTCCAGATCCATGATCCGCCAATACACCACCGCATCAACACTAATCGAAACGTTGTCGCGGGTAATACATTGCTGGGGGGGAATATCTAAAACCTGCTCTCGTACGGTCTGGCGATAGGCCACCCGATCTAGAAAAGGAGTCACAATACTCAATCCGGGCTTGAGTTTACGACCGTTATATTTTCCCAGGGTTTCTACCAGGGCCTCATCTCCCTGATTCACGACTTTAACGCCGCCAGCCAGGGCAGATCCCCCCAGGGCCAGGAAAAGCAGTAAAAAAAATTGTTCCATTTGAATTAACCTCTCAGGATATTTTTCAGTGATATTCTAGTGATATTAATAACAACAATCTGGGGAGAAAATCGTTTAAAAGTTTAAAAATTGATAACCAGGCATTACTACCCTCTATCCACACGATAATGGTCTACCAAAGATTAAACCAGATTCTCTTTCTCCTAGATTTGGGCTGAGGCAACTTGTTAAACTTCTAAGTACTCCCCCACTACTCCCCAATATTACTCCCCGAATCTACAGTTCAAAATTCACCAATTTCTGAAACCAAAACTTAAGTCTAAGCCGATAACACAGATAATAATCCAGTAATAATCCAGAAAAACCTGACTTCACTTTGTCAATAGAGTTAGTCAATAGATTAGCTTTCATTAGCTTTTTCCGTTTTCATCCAGATGCCACATCTCTACTTCGCCCTAGGATCCCAGAAATCTTTCAGGGACAACAATCAGGGTATTACCCTCCCGTCTGACCACAATGACCGGTTGTTGAGGGCGATCGCCTCACTCCAGCCCTCATCGAGTTTGGCGCGCCAGGAAATCCCTTCATACACGACTCGACCGGCCTGACCCGGTACCATCTCTGTTAAGGTTTCAGCCTCCTTAGCATCTTCAATCAATCGAACGACTCGATGGGGCAAAAGCCGCCGTGTAGTGGCAATTGACCCGACAGATAGGATCAACCAAAGGGCCACTTGCAAGGGAGGAGAAGGAAGCACCAGAGAAATCCCAGCCACAGCAAAAGCACTTAACCCCATCATAAACTCAACAAAAGCCGTGGGGACAAATAGCTCCAAGAGACAAAGGGATGTGCCCGCAATCAGCCAAAGAATTGTTAAGTTGAGTAACATGATTTCAGCAGGGGAAGGAGATAAAAACTGATGACATCAGGGCTGAGCCAGTGCTGTTCACCGGTAACTCTCAGGGACAACCCTCGGGGACAACTCTCAGGCAGGTGTATTGCAGGGTACGTAACAGAGAGAACATCAAGCGCTACAATCATTTTAGCCTTGAATTTTATTTTTGAAATTTTGCACGTCGAGTTCTTCAGCAATAAGTCTTTAGAGTGTCTCTAGAAAAGCTGGTTCAAATTAGCAGTACATCCCCTCTACCGATTTACTGCACCAACCCAACCTGTACCCAACCCCAAAATCATCTGGGGGATCGGGATTGTCAGACATGTCATAGCCCAATTCCCTATCGTTATCTCTGGGCAGTTGGATTAGAGGGAACGGCCATCCAACCCGGACAACTGATTGGCAATCGCTACTATGTCATGCATTCTCAGGTCTGGCTAGATACGAAACCCGGCATTTTGCCCCTGATGCCAGATGCCCTGTCCAATCCCTATCTGCCCTATCTTCATCTCTACTCCCATCACCTTCATCTTCCCCAAGCCTATGGAGTCTATCCATTCGGCACCTCCCCGAATGGTATCGATATTTTGCTCCTGGAGAATATTCCGGTCGATCACAATGGTTCCCTATTGCCATCTCTGGTGGAGTCCTGGCCCAAAGCAACGGTGACTCGTCAAGTGTACTGGCTCTGGCAAATGCTCCAACTCTGGACTCCTTTAGCAGAACAAGGGGCAACTTATAGTTTATTTGTCAAGGACAATTTGCGGGTTGAGGGATGGCGGATTCGGCTACGGGAGCTGCACCTGGGCCGAATTCAGCCCACGCTTCGGGATTTGGCAGAGGCTTGGGCCGCGTTCATTGAGACTTCTCAAGAATCAGTGCGGAAGCGATTACAAGAGATTCAAACCCTGATGCAGGGGAATCCTGATCCCCTAGAGGTGACTCAACTCCTCAATCAGTTACTCCTGGAACAGGCTGCCAAACTCCCCTTGCACTTGTCTGTTGTCGGGGCGACTGATTCAGGGCCCGGGCGATCGCACAACGAAGATAGTTGCTATCCCACCTTGGAAGAGTTAGAGCCCCATCCAACCTACCCTGATAATCGTTTGATTCCCTACCTCAGCATAGTCTGTGATGGGGTAGGGGGGCATGACGGGGGTGAAATTGCCGCTCAGCTTGCTGTTCAGTCGATTAAGCCCCTGGTTTATAGCTTTATTGAGGAGATTACGATTCAAGATGAACTCTATGCTCCAGAGCTTGTCATCAGTCAGCTCCAAGAAATTGCCTTGGTCGTCAACAATGTGATCGCCGCCCAGAATAATGAGCAGGGGCGCTCGGCCAAAAGCCGCATGGGAACCACCCTGGTCATGGCTCTGCAACTGCCCCAAACCCTGGGTTCAGTCGGTTCAGAACGGCGCAATACCCATGAACTCTACATTATGAATGTGGGGGATAGTCGAGCCTACTGGATGACTCGGGAAACCTGTCAGCGGCTAACCGTAGATGACAGTGTGACGACCCGGGAGGTGGTCACGGGCCGCAGTTTTTACCGGGAGGCCCTGCAATGCCCGGATGCTGGCGCTCTAACCCAAGCTCTGGGAACCCGTGAAGCCAGGTTTTTGACTCCGATGGTTCAGCGCTTGATCATTGAAGAAGATGGAGTGTTGTTGTTGTGTTCCGATGGCTTGAGTGACCATGATTGGGTGGAGAAATCCTGGAGTGAATTTGCTCCAAAGATTCTCGCTGGTCAAAAATCCCTGGAGGCTGCCGTCCGGGAGTGGATTGACTTGGCAAATACTCAAAATGGCCGGGATAATGTTTCCGTAGTTCTGACGTATTGCGGAGTTTCGCTTCAGAGAGTGGTTTTGAGTGAGGTGCCAGAAAAACCAACGGTTTGGGAGCCTGAGATAGAACTAACCGAAGCCTCGAGAGCCTTGATGTATGATGACTCGGCTGGGGATACGATAGGTATTCCCGCTGCCAAAGCTCAACCCCGCAGACCGACCTGGACATTGATTATTCTAGGAATTTTATTGCTTGCTTTAGGGATAGGACTAGCGGTGTGGTGGCAGAAATACCGCTCTAATCGATCTCCGGCACCCTTGAGAGAAACCGTCGAGCAATTAGATTCACCGCTAGCCTAGTTTGGCTCACCTGGCTTGTTTCAGTCTTTGTGCTTCCAGAGATCTAACGTTTTAATCAGAAACGCATTAGGAACATCTATCAAAAACGTTTATCAAGTCAGATGCAAATCCCATGCTACAGGCATCTTGCCTGCTGGAGTCAATCCTAAGCCAAGGCGCTACGGGCTGCCTCTAAATCTTCGTTGGTAATCTCTTGCTGTTGTCCGGCAAAATCATTGTCAGGGGTCAAAAACAACATGCAGTGACATTCTTTGCGCTCTCGCATGGGCACACAGGGACAATTCCAAAAGGTATTCTTGACTTCAGCCTCTTTGTCTTCATAGTGGCGGCAGGGACAGAGGGGAGCCCCCAGATCATCTTTATGTTTGGCCAATCCTTCGATCACAACCGCTGTGACAGAGGGATCAGAACAAAAGTAAGTTCCGGTGCGTTTGGCATATTGTTCCGAAAATTTCTTCATCGCTTCCAGACTCTTCGGAGTGGAGAGCTTGCTGTTAGTTTCTGTAGCCATAATCTAAACAACTTTTACTAAAAGATTTTCCTGATTGTAACGCAGGATGGAACTGCAACCCAGGATGCTAACGACGAATCAAAGAGGCTTGAAGCTGCAAGTCAAGGGGCTGATCCGAGCGAATTTCTATCCCTGAAGTCTCTGTTGGTTCGAGGGCAGCTTGCAAGGGAGAAAAGTCAGGGCTTGACCACAGAATCCAACGGCTGGCCGATGACAACTCTGACAAACTCCTTGGGTCAGGGGTGAGCCAGATCAGCGGAACCCCTCTGGGCAATGCTGTTAATGCCGTTGCCTTTTCTCCTGGCATTACCCCGGCTAGGGCCGCCAAAACGGGCCGATTGCCATTGATCAGTCCCGTCCCTGCCGTCCACAGTTGCCCCTGCAATTGGGCTCGAGCTGTGTAGAAATAGAGGGAAGCCGCTGCCACCACAGCCTGCTCAAAGGTTTCACCGGGCCACGGGGCTGCACTATCCAGGGCAATAATAATCTCCTGACCTCCCCGGGCAACTTCTAACTCCCGGACTCGCAGTTCCCCATGGCGAGCGCTGGTACGCCAGTGAATCAGGCGGGTTGGATCCCCGTATCGATAGGGCCGAAGGGCACGAGTCAATCCTTCGTGGGCTCCCTGAAAGCGATAGCGATCGCTGATTTGCGGGCTGTAATCTTCTCCTAAATCATCAACCAGGGGGCAATGGTTCAAGGGCAACACGGTTGGGTAGACAATGGCCATCGCTTTGAGTGGGCGGAAACGGCTACACCAGAAGAGTCCCAATGGAGTTGCCGTTCTCAGTTCAATGCCTGGCCAGTGATAGATGCCCCGCTGCTGAGTGGCTAGGGCATAAACCCAGCGATGCCGATGCTGGGGTGGCAAAGTCTCAATGGTGGTGGCGGCCTTTCCCAAACTCGGGGGCAATTGCTCCGAACCTGCAACAGGGTCTTAGGTTGCCGGGTCGGATTCTCAATTTCAACTTCCACCATCAAGTCATCCCCCACACTCACCGGATCAATCCCCCGACGATGCACCTGTAGGGGCCTTAGGGATCGCGGTGGCAAGATTGCTGCAATCCCTAGCAGGGCCAGACTAATCCCACTGATGACATAGAGCCATCCTGCCATCGTATTGGTGGCAGCCCCAAAGAAAAAAGCGGCCAGAAATCCGAGCAATCCCCCCGCATAGGCGGGAGCGACCCAGTGAGTTTCCAGCCAGCAAACTAGTTTTTGATAGAAGAACATACAGAGTGATAATTACAGGCTAAGGGATGAATACAAATTGCGGGACTTCAATCAGAATCCTAAGTTATAGTTAATCTGAGCTTGAATTGAATGGAGGGGTATGACCGCAGGGTTGACATCACTGCTATTCAATCTTTGAAAGTATCCTCAAAAGTATAAGTTGGTTACAAAATCTTGAAAAAAGTCGGCTTTTATCCATCAATTTTTTATAATTCAACTTTAATAGTGATTTTCAATCGTGTGAGGTACGGATTTAGGAGGAGGCGGTGGAGTGAACCATCTCCTGCCGTACTCCAGCAGTCTGAGAAACACTGTTCTGAGAAACACTGTATAGTTCAGCTACTTTGTTACAGTTCATTTCATTATCGCAGCCAGGAGAATTGAGGCCATGACCAATCCTGTTTTATCCCAATCGGCGGACTATCCCATTCCCCAGATGCCACCGCCCCCTAGCAAGGTACAAGAATTGCATCAGGGTCAAGCGGTTCCCACCATCAAGCAAATGGTCAAGGATGCTTTTACCATGAAAGCCTCTGATATTCATATTCGCGTAGGGCAGCCCACTCGCTTTCGGATTCAAGGGGAAATGGTACGGCTCAAGGATCAGGTGAAAGTCACCTCGGAGATGTTTGAACATTTCCTGACTGAAATTCTAGCGCCTCGTCAGCGCAAGCAGTTTGACGAGGACAAGGAACTGGACACTGCGATTTTCTATCCTGGATTTGTCCGCTGCCGGGTAAATTGCTTTGATAGCTTGACCGGAGGTGCAATGGTGCTGCGATTGATCAGCCTGAAGATTCCTACCATTGATGAGCTCAATTTACCACCAGTTTTAAAGCGAGTGATTAGCCAGCCCCAGGGATTGATTTTGATTACCGGGCCGACGGGTTCTGGTAAATCGACGACTCTGGCGGCCATGATCAATCACCTGAATGAAAACGCCAAGCGCCATGTCGTCACCATCGAAGATCCGATTGAATTTGTCCATCCCTCTAAAAAGTGCCTGGTCAGCCAGCGGGAAGTGGGAATTCATACTTTAGAGTTTCACCGGGCATTGCGGGCGGTCTTGCGGGAAGATCCAGATGTAATTCTAATCGGTGAAATGCGCGATCGCGTTACCGTCAATACAGCCCTGCAGGCCGCCCAAACCGGTCACCTGGTTTTGGGAACCCTGCACACCCGGAATGCGATCAACTCAATTAACCGTCTGCTGAACCTGTTCGATGTGGATGAACAACCCGCCATGCGGATTCAAATCTGTGACTCTCTGGTGGCTGTGATTGCTCAGTTGCTCGTGCCTACCGTTGACAATAGCCGGACTGCGGTACATGACATTCTGATCAACACTCCAGCCATGAGTGACTTCCTGCTGAAGGACGATGCAGAAAGTGCCCAGCAATTGATGGAGTCGGACTCTTACGAAGGGATGCAATTGATCAATCAGGCGATCTTCGAGCAGGTGGTGGCGGGTCGAATTACGATGGAAGAAGCTGAACGAGTATCTCCTGAACCGGCAGATCTCGATCGTCGCTTCCGGATGGCGGGGATTGAAGCTGATGGCTCAGTTCGACAGTTTAAGCCAGGAAAATCTCCCTTCAGTTCAGACAAATAGTTCAGACAGATAGTGAGTTGATTTCCAGAAAATTTGGTTTCCAGAAAGTAATATCCCGGTTCTTGTCAGGATTTTAATTAGCCTTGATCAGGATTAGGGATTAGATTGTGAGTCAATTAGGATTAAATCAGCTTATAATTCTGGTAAATTCTCTAGGTCTTCTACTTTTTCTATTTGTTGTGATTGCCATCTATCCTGGCAGTTTTGATCCCATTACTCTGGGTCATTTAGATATCATCGAGCGAGGATGCAGACTATTTGAAGGGGTCATCGTTGCAGTTCTTGAAAATCCGAGTAAAGTTCCCTTGTTTACTATTGAGCAGCGTCTAGAGCAAATCAGTTTGTCTACCCGGCATTTAACTAATCTAGAGGTTGATAGTTTCAAGGGATTAACGGTAGAGTACGCCAGGGTCAAACAGGCTCAAGTGCTCCTGCGAGGGCTGAGGGTTCTGTCAGATTTTGAAATGGAACTCCAGATGGCTCACACGAATAAAACCTTGTCTGATACAATCGAAACAGTTTTCTTGGTGACTTCAAACGAATATAGCTTTTTATCGAGTAGTGTTGTAAAAGAGATTGCCAAGTTTGGTGGCTCCGTTGATCATCTTGTCCCTAAACATATTGCTGTAGATATTTATAAATGTTACGCCAGGAATCCATACCCCGAATCGAACCTGAACTAAATGGACGCATTCCAGATCCCGATACTACTCCCGTGAGTGGAGCGCCTGGGGTGGATATTCAGCGTGAGCTTAACCGGCTAGAGGAGATGGTGCTGTACAGTCCACGGATTCCGTTGACGCGCCGAACCCTGGTTGATGAGCAACAGCTACTCGATCAATTAGACTTGATTCGACTAAACTTACCCAGTGCTTTTCAGGAAGCTGATATTATTGCCCGGCACAAGGATGAGATTCTTCAGGAAGCTGAGGAGTATGCCCAGGAGATTTTAGAGGCGGCAGAGCATCGGGCCATCCAGATTTTAAATGAGCTGGGAATTATTCAACAGGCTCAGGCAGAAGCTGATCGCATTCGACAGCAAGTTCAGGCTGAATGTGAAGCAATCCAGCAGCAAGCTTTCACTGAAATTGATCAAGCTCGCTATCAGACTCAGCAGGAGATCGATGAGATCCGCTCTAGAACGGTAGCGGAATGTCAGGAAATTCAGGATGGGGCAGATGACTATGCAGATCATGTTCTAGACTCGATCGAGCAGCAATTGAGTGATATGTTGCGAGTCATCCGCAATGGTCGCCAGCATTTGCAGTCTAATGTGTCCTATGGACAAATGTAGTCCATTTAAACAACATAAAAATCTTTAGAACCCTATCAGCAAAGACTGCCCGTATCCCAACCTGGCTCTAGGATAAAAGGCAGTCTGCATAGTCTTGAGTTTTCACAGCACTCTACTAAGTTGATTGGAGTTATAGGATGCTGGATTTAGGCTGAAAATTAACAACCCGACCGCTGCCCCGATGGGGAAAGAGATCCTGAGAATTATTGCTAAGCTGGGGAAACTCAACCAATCGACGGCTGCGGCTCACCAAACGGTAAAAAGAATTATTGCTGGTGCGAGCAGAGAGTCCATAGGAATGAGACAGAATTTGAAGCTGTTCTGCTTCTTTGCTTTCAACAGCCTGGGTTGCACCGACGGGAATCAGCAGTAAAGCACCGATGATAGCAAAAGTGGGAAGGGTTTTCATGAGAAATGTCCATTAAAGTGTCCATTTCTTGATACAAATAATTTAAGGGTTCATCAGGATTAATGTAATTTTTTTTGTGCTGAATTCTCTTGAGCAACTTCTACGGATATCTATCAAAGTCCTGATCAGGATTGGCTTGCGAGCAGATTTTCATAGCTTTTTTACAAGCTTGTTCTTGATCCTTTGACATAGGGTTCCGAACAATTCTGCTGACAATTATCCATGGGCCTGCTGGGTTGATCTGACCTACAAGGGTGACACGACATTGATCAGGTAGAATTGCCAATTGCTGATTGACTTCGGCTTTGAGAGTGAACAGCTTCCAGGTTTGAGGCATCACCCCGGTCTGAATTCCAATCAACCGATAGTCCTGGGCTTGAACCCGCTGGAATTGTCCGGAGAAGGTTGTAGTGGCCCTTGTAATTGAGCCTCTTGCAATTGAGGGTCTGCTGAAGCGCTCATAGAAAAGCTGCTCCTGGCTTGCTGAGAATCAGACAATGGACAATTCCCATGGGCCGGATAGGCTTCCGGATGGCGCAGATAGTAACGTTGCCAGGGCAGCCATTCAGGATGGTAGGGAGGTAGATTCAACAGAGGAACCAGGGCCATGGGAGCAACGGGATCAGACAACAGAGCCCCTTGCAACTCCTGCACCGATAGGTTTCGAGGTTGACACCGGGCCTGAATACACAGGGCAGCCGCCATTCCTGCTGCCTGACCAATGCCCAACACTGTCGGCTGAAGTCGGGTCGAACCATTGGCCATATGAGAGACTGAAATATTTTTCTCACAGACCAGCAAACCGTCAATCTGTTCTGGCACCAACGCCCCGTAGGAAATGCTAAAGGGGGTTCCTGTCCAGCGACCTCCCCAACGAAACTGCTTCAAATTCACCGGGAATGACCAGCCTGGGTAATGATGATCGTTGGGATAATTGCCCAGGGCGATCGCCTCACAGATTCCGGCAGAATTCATCGGTAGGGCCGCAACCTGTCCCCCCGGCATTGGTAAGATCTCCAGTTCAGTCATCGTGGTCAACCCTTGCAGGCGGCGACTTTCTCGGTAGTAGGGATGCAGGGCAAAGGCGGTTCGTCTGGAACCTAATGAAGTCAGCCATTTTGCCTGATTGAAAGTTTGTGGAAGCAGATCCGGGAATACCCCTGGGGCCAAACCGTAACCTCGACCGACCTGAGCCTGAATCCACCGTAGAAAGCTCTGGGTATGCCAGAAACTTTCCTGCAAAAATTCCTGGCGTTTGGCTCCCGACTCAATTAAGCGATTCACCCCCTGGCCATAATCATTGCCCCAATGGGGCCAATTGATCATCAGCAACCCTCCAGGCAAGCGACCATAGTTGAGAAAGGCTTCAGGGCCATAGCGAGAATAGGCTGGGGCAAATTGTTCAGGCTGGTCAATTGGAGCAGCCGGAATCTCTGGGGCGGATTCATCCTGTTGTAATAAAGCCACCCAGGTCGGGGCTTGTATCGGATAGGTTTGAGTCAGCTCGTTATGAATGATTGGGGCGCTGGGTTCTTGCCATTGGGAGTGGAGTTCCCAGCCCCAACGATGAGGCACGTCTCCCAGGGCGAGAAGGTCACCCAACTCTGTAGCATCCAGGGTGATTTCAGCCCGAACCGTAAAATCGGCAAACCGCACCCCGAGAATTTGATTGTCCCGCCGCAATACCTCCAGGGGAGTTTGGCCAGAAATCCAGTTTAAGTTGGGTTCCTGTCGTACCCAATCAGCAAAAATTGCGGCCCCGATCCGGGGATCAAAGTTGAAAAAACTCACCCAACCGTGATTTAACCCCTGGGGATGGCGATCCTGGAGTGCCTGCAAAAACCGACCCCAAATTCCTGTCTGAAATGCCAGTAACTCGTTGCCATCAGGAGCTGAAACCCCAGCAGTGGTCAACATCCCCCCCAACCAGGGAAATTCGCTGACCAACAGGGTCTTTGCTCCCCTTCGGGCTGATTGGAGCGCTGCTGCCGTGCCTCCAGTGCCGCCTCCAACGACTAAAACCTCTGTCGTAAGAATTTCGGTTGTCATTCCAGAGATTCTACAGCGAATTGCGAACTCAATCCATAGAGCCAGATAATTAGCACAGGCTAACCAAAACCAATGGGAGGTTCGGTTAGCTTAAAGAAGCTTGCACTCAAGGTTCATCGATTGAAAGCCTTAAAAATGCCATTCAAGATTTAAAGCACTTGTTCATGGTTCCTAGACAATCTCGGGCTAGCCAATTCAAAGAAGCCCTGGAGACCGTGCTGGAAAAAAAGTCAAAGAGTTGAGTTTGAGAGTTGAGCTTGGGATTGGAGCTACAAAGCATAACCGTAATGGCACTTGTCATAGAACTTACCGGATAACCGTCAGGGGGTTTGTATTAGAGAGAGAAGACTCTCAAACGAAGATTATGTGTTTAAACCTTTCTGCCGGTTTCCTCAGCCTCTTAGTCAGTCAGCTTATGGTTTTAGGAATAATTGACTTCTCCCCATCCTCTATCCTGCAAATCGACAATTCTGCAGGTTGTGAAAATACCTGTCCCTATTGGGGCAGTGGCCGCAAGGTTTAACCTCAATTAAAATACTGAACGATCAATCTAATCTGAATCAATCAATCTGAATCCGGTACCGGTTGCAGACTTCTTGCTCATGCTTCCCTGAGGTCTGCAATCCGGGATGCTTGAACATCTAAAACCCATCTAAAACCGATCGGGAGTCCATCTCAACCTTATCTAGAAACTCATCTAGAAACTACCGCTTTTTTGTCAATCCGGGAAAATACCTGTGATTTCTAAGTTCTAGAACCCTTACCTAAAAGGCAACTATCATTTCATTTTCTAGTAAGAAATATGAAATGAATCTAAATTACTGAATCCTCCTAGGAATGAGAGTTCTGGCGATCGTATCCTCCGACAATGACAAAAGAGAGCTATAGCAATCACAAATGATTTGTGAAAAGGGAGTGAAGGGGAAGTTGCCCCCTTATTGGGGACGAAGTTCCCAAACCCCAGAAATGTTGAATCTAGACATAAAACTTCATATTTAATTTAAACAAGAGCCTCCGGCAGGAAATCGAAGCTCCAATGCACAATCGAGCAGCGACGACTCAATTCCAATTGCAAATATCGGAACTTGTCCAATAATCGATGCCCATAAAACCCTGGAATTTCCATCAACTCCAAAATCACATATGCAATCAATACCATGTAGATTTGCATCGTCACACCATTGATATTTTTAGTAATCAATTTGTCCAGCTTCAGATGCATCTTCAAAA
>JAAURB010000015.1 GCA_012033335.1 Oscillatoriales cyanobacterium RM2_1_1 | reverse complement strand
TCATGATGCCGAGTATTGCTCAAGCCGCACCGAGTTGATTCAAGGATTGACAAAATTTTTATTGGTGGGCAGAGGCTGTTAGGTAATTATGGGCAAATTAAACGGATTCGATATAACTTCTGTTGCGGTTTGTGAAATGGTCTGCTGTTTCCAGCAAACCGGTTAGAATCTTCTTGAGGCTATCCATCGCTGTGCAATTGAGTTTTGACGTTTTGCACTTTACACGATGGATGGTTTTCCTACAACTCTCTAACAAAAGTGTCCGGAGTATTGAGAAATAGACTCCCCCGAAATTCTTGCGAATTGGCACCAGAACCTGATCCTGGATTTGGCTCCAGAATAAAGTGCCAGTATTGCTCATAGGCATTGAGGAAGCTCTGACCCAAAATACCGTCAATTTTGAGCAGGTCAAGCACCGAGGGAGAGGATAGAATTACTACTTCTAGATTGGTCTGTTGGTAAGTATCAACCTTTGAATACAGCTCAACTTGATTCAGGGTAGACTGTTGGGCCTGTTCTAACCCACAAAATCCCTGCACCTGGATTGGGCGGAGCGTTTCAGGGTCTAGCTGCAATTGATCTGCCAGTTGCGGTGAGATAAAAATCGTATCTGCCCCCGTATCCAGCAGAAACGTAAACGGCCCCTGGCCATTGATTTTCACCTGGGCCAGCAATACCCCCAAGCGACTCTGGAGTGAAACTCCCTGATCGAGGGCTATTGCTGATAAGGGACGGGGAGAGAGGATTTCCAACTCCTGGGTCTGGGGATTGAGACTGAGGTCAAAATACCGCAGCGCATCCATCCCTAAAACCCCTGCGAGTCCCTCAGGAATTAAGGTGCTGGAAAACTCTAGGGCAGACAGGGCTTCTATCTGCAATTGATCCAGGGAGAGGGTCGGCAGTTGATGTACCACCGCCCCCATGTCCGGGCAATCCTCCCCCGCTACAGCGGAGGTGAGGCGATCGCCCGGAACCGGCTTCCCCGAAAGCTTTAATTCTTGGACTAAGGCTGGAGAAACCAGGGTTGTAGATGCCCCTGTGTCCAGCAAAAACTCACCGGAGGCTGAACCCACCTGCAAATTCAGGACAAACACCTGACTGCCGGGTAGAATGCCTAAATCTACCCAAGCCTCTCCCCGAGTTTGAGGGGGGGACAAATCCAATCCCTGAAGTTGTACGATAGCTCCAAGGGGGGCTGACTGGGCTGTGTTGGAGAAGCAATTAGAACAATAGTCAGTTGAAGCTACAATTCCAATGTTTGGGGATGTAGAGAAAAGCCCCCCCAGCAGAATACTTAAAACAATTCCGGTTTGCATTCAATCCCTCGGTCTATCCCCTCAAGAAACTCAGCAACTCACGGTTTACAGTTTGAGGCACCTCCTGCTGAATCCAATGACCGCATTCAGCTACCATTCTGAGCTTGAAGGGGGCCGCAATCAACCGATCCAACCCCTCGGTGAATTTATGGCTGAACAAGGCATCCTCCTTGCTCCATAGGACAAGAGTCGGTGAAGTCACCAATTGAGGCGTTCGCATCCAACTCCCTAGCCAGGTTGGAGGCCAGAGCAATTGTCGATAATAATTAATCGCCGCCCCTAAGACCCCGGGCTTCTCGAGGGCAGCCTGGTAAATTTGGGTTTCTTCTGCCCCAAAAGCCACCTTACGAACGGCCTGACTTCGAAAGATATCAGTCACAAACTCCTTGAGATTTTGCTGGATCAGCCATTCCGGAATACCCGGAAACTGAAAGGCCAACATATACCAGCTTCGCCGTATTTGATCGACATTGCTGGTGAGTTCCTGCAGAAAACGATGGGGTGGGGGCGCATTCAAAATGGCCAAGCGATTCAGGTATTGAGGGAATTTCTGAGCCAGATGCCAGGCGATCACTCCGCCCCAATCATGGCCAACAATATGAGCTCTGGTATAACCCAATTGCTCAATCAGACCTCGAATATCACCACTGAGGGTATCCAGGTCATATCCGGTCTGAGGCTTATCAGAATCGTTATAGCCTCGCAAGTCAGGCACAACAACCTTGAAGTGGCGAGCCAAGGCTGGAATTTGATGTCGCCAAGCATACCAGAACTGCGGAAACCCATGAAGCAGGATTACCAAATCTCCCTGACCCTGGGTAACGGAATGAAGCCGAATATTATTAGTACTGATAAATAAATGTTGCCACTCGGATTCCAAACTGCTGTCTAGAGATGTCATAATTTGCTGTCGTGTGAATCTCGTTGTGTGAATCGATGCGATCGCCCCATTTTTTGGGTTATGGAAGCGAATTGACCTGAATGCCCTTTCTTCAAATTAGCACCTCAAGCTGCCATTCACCACCGTAAGAATACAGACATTAGAATCCCTAAGGTTGGGGCCGCCAAATTTAAGGCTAGCCTTGAACGATTAATTCCCGAACGTTCAATCCCTGAACCTATCTGGAGCGTCCTTTACGCACGCTGCAAAAGCTGAGGTAAGGCTGCAGAAGGCTGAATATCATATTTGACAAGGTTGGCAAGCTCCTGAAGCTGGCTGATAGCCTCCGCCCCTTCTAACTTCATCAGCTCCCGATCATCGCGCATTTCTGTCCAGGTAATCCCATAGTCAGAAACCAGGAATCGAATCAGATGGCTATCTCCCAGGCTCACCATGAATGAAGCACTATTCATTTGACCACCACAGGTGTAGCAGGATGCGAGATATCCTCGACGCTCCAATACAATGGCCAGGGCTTGAAGGTTCATGACCAAGTCCTGGACAAACCGTCGGTGCTGTTCTGCAAGTCTATGAAACATAATTGACCTCCTTCACCACACCTTTAACTTTATGATTAGAACTGTAATACAATTTTAAGATTTTACTCATGCACGTTGACCCAGTATAACCTTAGTAATCTAGAAAAATCATCACCTTAATGCCGAGACATTCCGGAAGATTAGGAAAATTTCAGGTGATCTGATCCTGAAGGTTTATAACTGGATTGATGCAAACCTTGATGCAATCAGGCTTTGCCTGAATTGGGCGAAAGGTTGATGAACTCTAGCTTCTCTATAAATCCTGTTTGATTAAAATATTTAATAATATAATTTTGGCTTATGGTTAATTCAGGGTTTTGCTATTTTGTTTGAGAAATTACAAAAAGAGCCAGGCCCCTCCTGGATAAATCGAATAGACCGATCCAAATTGGCTAGAAATCAAGGAGGATCCAGGGTCACAAAAATTCTTAAGCTTTTCTTAATATTGTTAGCTACAGTCTTAACCCCTAAGCCCTGTGAATGTTACAGAATACCTGAACAATCTATCTGAACGATTAGTCAACTTCCCACCAACCAAAGGCTGGGCCAATAAACCGGATGGTGATCCAGAAGGTAATCAGCAGAACAATTCCAGCCCAAGCCCCCCGAGTCGTCAAGTTCACGAACTTTTCACTCTGGGATTTGGTGATGGGGATCCAGGGAAGAATCCGCTGTTCCCGACCATATTGCTCACCCAGGGAGTCCTTTCGACGTTTTGCTTCGCCCATAATTTTTCCTAAACAGTTTTCCTAAACAGTTTTTCCTAGACAGTTTTCCTAGATATGGTTCTGAGCCATTGTAATTGACAGCTTCAGAGTTGATCTCGATTTTATCGTTAATCGAGAATTAACTGGGTTTTGGTAAAGATTTTGATAAATTCATCTAGAACTAGACTTCAAGGGTATTAAGGCCACTGGGTTTAATCGTAGGGGTGGAGCGGGCATCTTGCCCTTACAGGCTGGAAGCCTGAGCCCCAAGAATCTCATCAGTCATCTCTGATTACCATCGCTTTAGGGATGGATAGGTTCCCCTAGAATTTGAGGTAGGAGTTTAAGACAGGAACTTCCCGCGATCGCATTTTTTCCGAAACCTCAATCATGACCCTAACCCCCCAAACTATCCCCAAGTTCATCACACCCCCCGGCTACAAATCCCAGGCAGAAGATTGCTGTGCCGAGGCTGACTTATTGGGGTTCTGGCTATTGCGACAACGAACTCCCACCCAACGCATGGAGATAGTTGCATCAATGACTCAGAATGCCCGTCGCTTTTCTCTAATGTGCCTTTGTCAACAGTTTTCACACTTTTCTCAGCAAGCATTGGCCCGAAAAATCGCTGAAGCCTGGTTACAGGAAGACTGTCCTCCTAACTACATCCCTACTGGAAATAAAATGACCTGGATTCAAGATTCACTTGCATTAGCAGAAAAATTGCACCCAATTCTTCAAGTTCAAGGAGTTCTGTACTATGTTACGGGAGGAGTTGCTGCGATTACATACGGAGAACCTAGAACAACTCGCGATCTAGATTTAGTGATTGCCATTGGACGAGGGGGAATCCCTGGATTAGTGAATGATTTAGAAAACGCTGGCTTTTACGTTCCAGGTGTGGAAGATGTTGTGAGCGGCAGAATGAAAATGTTGCAGATCACTGAGATGGCCACAATTTCTCGTGCCGATTTAGTGATCGCCGGAGAAAAAGAATTTGACCAAGTTCAATTTACTCGACGACAGCAACATCAAACCCCAAGTGGTGCAGAAATCTACATGGCCTCGCCGGAAGACATTATCCTGAACAAACTGCTCTGGGGCAAACAAAGCCAGTCCGAGAAGCAATGGCGAGATATCCTGGGGGTATTAAAAACCCAGCAAGATGCCCTAGACTTCCGATATCTGAACCAATGGGCCAGCCAGTTTAACCTATTGCAGGATCTGGACAGGGCCCTCTTAGAATCGGGTCTTTGGTAAAACCCCTGGAGTTTGTCGTTGATTTATTAATCAAAAAAGCCAGCTTACAAAAAGCTGACTCTTCTCGACCTGTATTGAATTCTCGCCCTAACTCAAAGACAAATGTCAACCAGATATTAACCCATTAAGGCATTGGCTCCAGAGACAACCTCCAGGAGTTCTTGGGTGATGGAAGCCTGCCGGGCTTTATTGTAAGACAGGGTCAGAGTTTTGATCAGCTCTCCAGCATTCTCACTAGCGTTACTCATCGCGGTCATCCGGGCCGCTAGCTCACTGGCGGTGGATTCTTGCCAGGCCCGGAGCAACTGGTTTGTCAGATACAGGGGCAGCAATGAATCTAAAATTTGGACTGGATCTTGCTCAAAAATCATGTCCCGAGGAACTGGTTTCGATTCCCGAGCCACTTTTTCCCGGGTCACTTCCAACCGTCCCTCCTTGGACGTCAAACGGAAGATTTCATCTTCCTGGGACTCAAGACCCTGGGGGTCAAGGGGCAACAAGGTCTGCACCACTGGTCGGGAACTGATCAGGGAAACAAACTTGGTATAGATCAGCTCCACCCGATCAACTTCTCCCGAGAGGAAAAGAGAAAGCACCTCGTCAGCAGCCTGCTGCACCTTCTCCAGATCCAGATTCTTTTCTGCCGCTTCAATGGCGACATGGATTGGGGCATTGCGGCGCTGAAAATACTGAATGGCTTTACGCCCTTCCAGCAAGTAGACATACTCCAGACCTTCCGCCTCTAGCTCTTTGGCTCGGGCTTCTGCCAATTTAATGACATTGCTGTTGTAAGCCCCACACAAACCCCGATTTCCAGAATTGACCACAAGGCCCACCCGCTTGACTTGCCGCTGTTTGAGCAGGGGTAAATCGACATTTTCGAGCTGGAGTCGAGACTCCAGAGCATATAGCACCGCCGCTAATTTATCGGCAAAGGGGCGGGTAGCCAGAACCTGTTCCTGAGCCCGCCGAACCTTAGCAGAAGCCACCAGACGCATGGCTTCGGTAATTTTTTTGGTGTTTTTAACGGACTGAATGCGATCTCGAATCGCTTTAAGGTTAGACATAGTTCAATAAACTGCTAGATAAACTACTTTAAATAAGCGGAGGGATAACCTATCCTTTGCTAATTTGATCAAGATTATTAGCAAAGGATAGGGTCAGAAACCAGCGTTAAAGACCGGCACCGGAGAAGAACTAGGCAGAAACCAGAAAGGTTTGCTTACATTCAGCGATCGCTTCTTTTAATATGCCTTCCGCCTCTTCGGTCAGAACCTTGTCCCCTTGAATAATTTCCACAAACCGGGGCTTACTATTTCTGATGTAATCCCGCAAACTGACTGAAAAGCTGGTCACCTTGTCCACGGGGATGTCATCGAGGAGGCCATTGACTCCACTGTAAATAATGGCAACCTGTTCAAATAGCTGCAGGGGAGAATTTTGAGGCTGCTTTAGGAGTTCCTGTAAGCGTTCGCCCCGGCCCAATTGCTTGCGAGTCGTTTCATCGAGATCAGAAGCAAACTGAGAGAATGCCGCGAGTTCAGCATACTGAGCCAGTTCCAGCTTAATTTTGCCTGCAACCTTCTTAATGGCCTTAGTTTGAGCCGCTGAACCGACCCGGGAAACTGAAATCCCCGGATTGACCGCGGGACGCAAGCCAGAGTTGAACAGGTCAGAAGACAGGAAGATCTGACCATCGGTGATTGAAATGACGTTGGTTGGAATGTAGGCCGAAACGTCCCCAGCTTGCGTTTCGATAATTGGCAATGCTGTCATACTGCCACTACCGAGCTGATCGTTGAGCTTTGCGGCCCTCTCTAACAGGCGAGAATGCAGATAGAAAACATCCCCAGGATAGGCTTCCCGACCAGGGGGACGACGGAGCAACAGGGACATCTGACGATAGGCCTGAGCTTGCTTGGACAGATCATCATAAACCACGAGGGTGTGACGACCCCGATACATGAAATACTCGGCAATAGTGGCCCCGGCATAGGGCGCTAGATATTGTAGGGTAGCGGATTCACTGGCACTGGCAGCGACAATCACGGTGTAGTCTAGTGCGCCTTTTTCGGCTAGAGTTGCAGCGACTTGAGCAACGGTAGAGGCTTTCTGACCAATCGCCACATAGACGCAAACGACGTTCTCTTCCTTCTGGTTAATGATCGTGTCGATGGCGATCGCTGTTTTTCCGGTTTGACGGTCACCGATAATCAGTTCCCGCTGGCCCCGACCTACGGGAATCATGGAATCAATTGCCACAATGCCAGTTTGCAGGGGCTCACAGACAGACTTGCGATCAACAATTCCAGGGGCCGGAGACTCGAGCAAGCGAGTCTCATCTGCTTTGATTTCACCCTTACCATCAATCGGGCGAGCCAGAGCGTCTACGATCCGACCCAGCATTGCTTCCCCGACAGGAATTTGAGCAATTCGCCCCGTAGCTTTGACGCTAGAACCTTCTTCGATGTCGCGACCTTCTCCCATCAATACCGCTCCAACATTGTCCTCTTCCAGGTTGAGGGCGATGCCGATAGTGCCATCAGAGAATTCTAATAGCTCGGAGGCCATAACTTTATCCAGGCCATAAATCCGAGCGATGCCGTCTCCAACCTGCAGGACTGTTCCCACATTAGAAACACCAACATCCTGGTTATATTGCTCGATCTGCTGTTGAATAATGCTGCTAATTTCGTCCGGTCTGATTGCTACCATAGTCTTCTGGTGTTTAGTGTAAATTAAATGAATTCAATGAACTTGGAAACCTATGATCTTTGGGAAATTGATCTTTTGGTCAGTTTTTAGCAAACTTTTAGTAAGCTTCTGGCGAACCTGACTATGGGCTACTACGGGGCTTTTTCCTGGCTGTTCTTGTCAGCGCAGGCTAGCCAATATTCAAGCTCATGCCAATGCGCCGTAACTGACCCCGCAGGCTAGCATCTAAAATCTGAGAGCCCACTTTAATAATGACTCCCCCCAGAATTTCAGGGTCAACCTTCGTTTCCAGCTCAACCTGATGGGCCCCGGTGAAGTTTTTGACCTTTTCAACCAGGATCCCCCGTTGGTGGTCATTCAAATCTGAAGCTGAGGTAACCTCCGCTAGCACAGTCTGGTTCAGCTTTCGGAGCAAGACCAGATATTGCTGACCGATCTGTCCAAAAAATAAGGCTCGCCCTCGATCCACCAACAGCATTAGAAAGTTCCGCATATAGGGATTCACCGTGTCTCCAATCACCCGATTGAGCACCGCTTTTTTGTCTTCCCGATTGACAATTGGATTGGCTAGAAATTGCCTGAACTCTGGGGTGTTCTGGGCAAAATTCAATAGATCTCGGACATTATCCCCAATCTCATTCGTAATATTCTTGGACTGGGCCAAGGACATCAGGGCTTGAGCATAGGGCTCGACAATTTCACCAGCGATCGCACTCATTCAGTTCCCTCACAATAACGCTAAACTGCGGTCAATTAATTGCTGCTGCGTGGAGTCATCCAGGCGATTTCTCAACTGCGCTTCAGCTTGCTCTAGAGCCCTGGCAGCAATCTCAGATCTCAACTGGGTAGCGACCCGTTCCCGCTCCGCATCAATCTCCTGATTTGAGGTGGTTCTCATCCGTTCCACATCCTGAATTGACTGGGCCAGAATTTGATCTCTCAACAGCTTCGCCCGATCTTCAGCTTCCTGGCGAATCCGTTCAGCCTCAGTCTGGGCTTGAGTCAAATTCTGTTGTTGTTCAGCCAAAGCTTCAGCCGCCTGCTTGAGACGTTGCTCTGCGTCTTGAATAGCCTGCTCAATATCAGTTCGGCGATCGCCCAGTAACTTACCTAAAAAGCCTCTGCCAAAGTAGACAAGAGCACCCACCAGAATTGCCAGGTTAATCAGGTTGGTCTCCAGAATGTCAAAGTTCAATCCAAAGCCCCCTTCGGAGCTGGCTTCCGTTGCTAGAAGTACAATATGCATGATATTTCTCTTATCCTGTGCGGCTAAAAATCCCATCTGAAGGCCCTGTCAAACCCGAAGGCTAACCTGACAAAACAGACCCAAGCAGCTTCTCAAGAATCTGACGACTCAGGGGTTCAACCTGCTGTTCTAAAGATTGCATGGCTTGCTGCCGCTCCTGAGCAATCTCCTGAGCAACCTGCTCTCGCTGTCTCTGGGCTTCTTGCTGAGCTTCAGCTATTTTCTCAGCAGCAATTTTTCGAGCATCCTCTTGAGCGGTCTGAATGACAGACTGAGACTGCTTACGAGAACTGGCCAGTTTTTGTTCATATTCCTGGGCTAGCTTTTCTGCTTTTGCCAATCGCTCTTGGGCCTGTAGCTTATTATTGCGAACATAATCTGTACGCTCATCAATGGCCCGACCCAGGGGCTTATAAAAAATTGTATTTAAGACAAAGGCTAGAATTAAAAATTCAATGGCCACGATAGGTAGAGTGGCATCGAGATCGAATAATCCACCTTCCTTTGCCGTCTCTTCAACTGCGAGTAGAATCGTCCAGTGCATCATTAGTTCCGTCCTAGAATTCCCACATGACTGAATTTTCAGGGCTTAGAGTTTGGAGTTTAGAGTGCATTACCCTAAAGCGTTCCTCGACTCTAAACCCTGGGAAAATTCCTAAATGAAGGGGTTGGCAAACAACAGGACGAGAGAAACCACCAGACCATAAATTGTCAAAGCTTCCATGAAGGCCAAGCTCAACAACAGGGTTCCACGGATTTTACCCTCTGCTTCAGGCTGACGGGCAATTCCCTCTACTGCCTGACCCGCAGCATTTCCTTGACCGATTCCGGGGCCAATCGCACCTAAACCAACTGCTAGGGCAGCAGCAAGAACGGACGCAGCAGCAATCGTTGGATTCATAGTGATTTCCTTCCTTAAAAATGACAAAAAGTTGACAAAAAGTGACAATCAAGATCAACAAAACGGATCTCGAAGCGTGCCCCTCAAGGCATCAGGATTCATCTAGTGATGCTCCTCGCCGTGCCCCTCTAGAGCTTCCCCAATATAGTTTGCCGCCAGGGTAGCAAAAATCAGTGCTTGAATGGCACTCAAAAACAGCCCTAACACCATCAACGGCAGGGGGACAAACAAAGGTACCAGAAACACCAGTACCGCCACCACCAATTCATCTGCGAGAACATTCCCAAACAGACGAAAACTCAGGGAGAGGGGCTTGGTGAAGTCCTCAATCACCCGAAACGGGGCCAAAAAGGGCACAGGCTTAGCATAATCTGCAAAGTATCCAAATACCCCCTTCTTGCTCATTCCGGCATAGAAATAAGCAATCGAAGTCAGTAACGCCAGGGCTACTGTTGTATTGATGTCACTGGTTGGAGCCGCTAGTTCCCCCGCAGGTAACTTAATTAGCTTCCAGGGAAAAAGAGCACCTGACCAGTTGGAGACAAAAATAAACAGGAACAGTGTTCCAACGAAGGGAACCCAGGCACGATACTCCTTTTCACCAATTTGATCCTTGGCCAGATTTCGGATGAACTCCAGGACGTACTCCATGAAGTTCTGCATTCCACTAGGGATTCGCTGAATGTTGCGAGTTGCAGCTAGAGAAGCTATAATCAGCAACCCCATCACAAACCAAGACGTTAAAAGGACTTGTCCGTGAACCTTTAAACCACCTAGTGACCAATAAAAATGCTGGCCAACTTCCAAACTAGCGAGGGGGAAAGAGTTAAACAGGTTTACCACATTAAGCATTTCCATCACAAGGCTTCCCCTTACCAGACCTGACTTGCTCGTTTACGACCTACTGACGACCAGAAGAATAACCCGGCATCAGAACAGTTCGCAAAACGTAAAAGATTAACGCAGCTTTGTACGTCAGAAATCCCAAAAAGACTGGGAGAATCTGGAGCTGATTTGATCGAGCTGCAACTATAATCAGCCCAACAAATACAGCCAGTCGAGCCTTGCTCAACGCTTGTTGCTCTCGACCCAATTTTTCCACGTCCTTCCCCAACAGTCTGAGATAATACGCGCTAACCAAAGCCCCTAATAGGTAGTTGAGCGCAATCTTAAGTGGGTAAAAGAAACAGACCGTGACGAAGATGACTCCGGTCAAAGCAAGCGTTATCTCTAACAACTCGCGTTGAAGCTGGTAATACTCCGCCATAGAGGCATCTGGCTGATCACTCAGTACCGATGCACTTAGCTGTTCTTCCGGCTGTGCCTCTAACGAGGAAGGGGCTTCAATTGATGGGTTTGGCAAGTTCACAAAACTCAACCCTAACGTACTTTGCTGGCTGCACTCCCACAAGCCAAGATGAATCATATCATGTAACGAGGACAATAATTAAGAGAACATTAATCTAGAAATTGATATGGCCCCAATTCTCGAAGTTGGAAAATCCTATACATTTCCCAGTTATTTCGAGATGGCCTATGAACCAGAGGATATTCTGGCTGAGCTTGGTTATGGCTTACAACGGCAGCGATTAGACCTGGCAAAATTCTCCGGCCCTTTGGAACAATCTCTCTATCTTCAAGGGAAATTACAACAACGCCTGACCTACGTCAGTCTAACCCGTGAGGCAGCTCGGCGAGAGATTTTGATGACACCGATTTTACTAGAAGTGGCTGAGGTCGCTCAGGCTCAACTCCGAATTGAATACTCCTTGCAGGTGACGGATCAACTCAGGGGTTCGTTGGACTATTACCTGTACAAAAACCAACAACTTCTGGGGGTGGACGCGAAAAATGCTGACCTGACCAAAGGATTCACTCAGCTTGCCGTTGAATTCATTGCCCTGGATCAATCCAATACTCAATCCAAAGCCAGATCTCAAAACAACCATCCTCCTATTCTTCTAGGGGCAGTGAACCAAAAGTGATGTTTGGCAGTTTGGCCAACTCCATCGCTATGACGAGCCAATCATTCAAAATCTCAAGCTCTATTTGATTCCTGACCAACCGCTAAAGCAGTCTGAATTTTTTGCTGTAAAACCTGGACAACTTGGCCAATTTCAATCTCCTCAGATCCCCCTGTCCGTTCAACAAACTCTACTTTGCCGGACTTGATCGAACGACCTGGAACAATCCGAAACGGAATCCCAATCAGATCCGCATCCTTGAACTTGACTCCAGCCCGCTCGTCACGGTCATCAAGCAGGGTTTCAATTTTTGCCTGATTGAGCTCGGCGTAGAGTTGCTCTGCAATCTCCATCTGGTGAGTGTCCCCGACATTGGGAACGGTGATGATGGCATGATGAGGGGGCGAGTCGCCACGGGCCAGATGATACCATTTTTATCATAGGACTGCTCCACCGCTGATTGGGCCAACCGGGAGACCCCAATGCCATAGCAACCCATCACTAGGGGCATCTCTTCCCCTTTTTCATTGGTGAAAGTAGCCGCCATCGCCTGGGAGTACTTGGTTCCGAGTTGAAAGATATGACCAACTTCGATGCCTCTAGCAGTTTTCAGGGTTTGGTTGGGATCGTGAAGGGCGCGATCTCCTTCCTGAGCCGTACGCAGATCAACGGTTAAATCCGGCAGCTTGAATTCCTTTCCCCAGTTGGCCCCTACGACGTGGTAGCCCGATTCATTGGAGCCAGTGACAAAGTTTTTCAGTTCAACAGCGGTCTGATCCACCAAGCGGAGAAACTTACCTTGAATATCCTTTGACCCAGCAATGTAGTCATCCGCCAGATCCGGAGCAATGTAACCCAGGGGTAAGGGTCTAGTCGCCCATTTTTGTTGAGCCTCTTCATCGGGAACCGTCAGGTTTAGCACTGCCTTGGCTCCGAAGTGTTCGGCTCGTTTGGTCAGTTCATTTTGGAGCTTGACTGAATTCACATCCTGATCACCGCGAATATGCACCAGCACCAGCACCGTGATGCCGTTGTCATATACAGCCTGATACAAAACATTCTTGACAATCTGAGTTGCAGAGCGCTGGAGGAAATCCGCCAAACTCTGGATCGTCGGAGTGTTCGGAGTCTCCAATTTTTCAAAGGTTGAGAAACCTGAAGCCTCTGCCTCCGCCGGTAAGGAGACCGCTTTCTCGACATTGGCTGCGTACTGTCCATCTTCGGTATAAAGGACTTCATCCTCCCCGGCTTCCGCCAATACCATAAATTCCTGGGAGCCAGAACCACCAATCGCCCCAGAATCTGCTTCTACGGGCCGAAAAGCCAGGCCGCAACGGGTTAAGATCTGACGATAGGCTTGATCCATGGCTTGATAGGTGGCTTTCAAACTCTCCTGATCGCCGTGGAAGGAATAGGCATCTTTCATGATAAATTCCCGGCCCCGCATCAAGCCAAACCGGGGCCGAATCTCATCCCGAAATTTGGTCTGAATCTGATAGAGATTCACCGGGAGCTGTTGATAAGACCGGATCATCTCCCTGGCAATGGTGGTAATCACTTCCTCATGGGTCGGGCCAAGGGCCAGTTCTCGATTGCGTCGATCCGTCAGGGAGAACATAATCCCCTCTGCCTTAGTGTAGGTGTCCCAGCGACCGGACTCCTGCCATAGCTCTGCAGGCTGCACCTGGGGCAGCAAACATTCCTGGGCTCCCGTGGCATTCATTTCGTCCCGGACAATTTGGGAGATCTTTTGCAGTACCCGCCACATCAGGGGTAGATAGGCATAAATTCCACTGCCGATGCGACGAATATAACCGGCTCGAACCAGTAACTTATGGCTGGGAATTTCGGCTTCTGCGGGATCTTCCCGCAGGGTGACAAACAACATCTGGGACAGTCGCATCGGTTTTTTGTAAACGTAAAAACTACAGGATTGTCTCTAGATTACTGTACTAAGTGGCATTGATTCTGAGTCATGGAGGATTGTTCCTCAAGGCACCTCAATCAAATCAGATAAAAATTCAGCCAGCATCCTGTGGTGCAGGCAAGATGCCTGCTGGAGAATCATCAGGAAAACTGCTCCATCGCTCAACCCTAGAATCACTGAATTGGTGGGTTATTCGGGGATTCTATAGTCCTTTTCTCTCCTCTCAGGAAACAAAGTTCACGCTAATGTAGAAGAATATAGCCATGGCCCCTGCAACCCGAATCATTTAACCTGGATTGCCAGAATCGTTAGTAATATCGTTAGTAATATTCTTTGTCACCCCCATGAACGTCAGTCTCTTGCCCCTGCTCAATGATCCCAATCTCGACGCAACCCAAGGCAGCAGCCAGCGACAGCTTGCGATTTCTGTTTCTGCTGTGGCCGATCCCCTGACGCGGAATGTGCCCTTGAATCTCTGTTTGATCCTCGATCACAGTGGCTCCATGAATGGTCGCCCCCTAGAGACGGTCAAGCAAGCCGCCGCAGAACTAGTTGATCGCTTGAAACCGGGCGATCGCATTGCCATTGTTGCCTTTGACCATCGGGCCAAAGTGCTGGTCGCCAGCCAGGAAATTACCAATGCTGAATCGATCAAGCGGGAGATTAACAGGCTGAGAACCTCAGGGGGAACTGCCATTGATGAAGGTTTGAAGCTGGGGATTGAAGAACTCAGCAAAGGCAAACAGGAACGGATTTCTCAAGCCTTCCTCCTGACCGATGGGGAAAACGAACATGGAGACAATCAACGCTGTCTCAAGCTCGCCAAACTGGCGGCAGAATACAACTTAACCCTAAATACATTTGGGTTTGGAGATGATTGGAACCAGGATGTGTTAGAACAAATTGCCGATAAAGCTGGGGGTTCTCTAGCCTATATTCAACACCCAGAACAGGCCATTGATGAATTCAGTCGGTTATTTAGCCGGATGCAATCCGTTGGCCTGACCAATGCCTATTTGCAGTTTTCTCTGATGCCCCGCGTCCGCCTGGCAGAACTCAAACCCATTGCCCAGGTGGCCCCAGACACTATTGAATTGCCAGTGCAGCCTGAGGGCAATCAGTGGGTTGTCCGCCTGGGAGATCTGATGCGGGATTTAGAACGGGTGGTGTTGGCAAATCTCTACATTGGTCAACTTCCCCCTGGCCCCCAAACTATTGCCCAGTTGCAAATTCGTTACGATGATCCTGCCCTTGGGGCCCAGGGTTTGCTCTCTGAACCGGTGGCGGTGACTGTCAATGTGATTCAGGACTATCGACCGACTCAGAATCCTCAGGTTCAACCCCATATTTTAGCCCTAGCCAAGTATCGCCAGACCCAAATCGCTGAAACCAAGCTACAACAGGGCGATCGCGCTGGAGCCGCCACCATGCTCCAAACCGCCGCCAAAACTGCCCTGCAAATGGGGGATCAAAATGCAGCAACGGTCTTACAAACCAGTGCAACCTGTTTACAATCAGGGGAAGAGCTGTCTGAGAGCGATCGCAAAAAAACCCGGATTGTCTCAAAAACCGTCTTGAAGTAGATATCTTGAAGTAGATATCTTGAAGTAGCTTTACGGGTTGGGTCACCCAACCCTGACCTATAAACCCTACACACCTCAAACTTACTGTTTAAACTCACTATTTAATCATTTCTATGAATTCTTCTAAGTTTGAATTGGATAATTTTTCCTCGAAGCGCCCCAATCAAATGGGATTAGGTTGGTTGATTGGGGCGGGGCTGGTGACGATTTTCCTCTGGCAATTTACCTGGGGAAGTTATATTCTCTATCCGTTTTCGATTCTGGCTACCTGGTTCCATGAAATGGGTCATGGACTGACAGCGCTGTTCCTGGGGGGAAGTTTCAAACAACTGGTGATGTTTCCCAATGGATCGGGCTATGCCATCCATTCCGGGGCCCTATTTCTGGGTCGAATTGGCAATGCCCTGGTGGCGGCTGGAGGCCCGTTGGGGCCGGCCTTTGCCGGGGGAATTTTTATCATGTCCAGTCGCCGCTACAAAAGTGCTCATTTTTGCTTAGTGGGTTTGGGGGTGCTCTTATTGCTGTCGGTGCTGATCTGGGTGCGATCGCTGTTTGGCATCGTAGCGATTTCTGTTTGGGGATTGTCTATTCTATTCATTGCCCTGAAAACCCCCCAATGGCTCCAGGGCTGGACAATTCAGTTTTTAGGGGTGCAAGCCTTGGTCAGTACCTATCATCAACGGGGGTATTTATTCATGAACCAGGCCGTGATTGGCGGACGAGGGGTGGTATCTGATACGGGTCAAATTGCCCAGCAGTTATTCCTGCCCTATTGGTTCTGGGCAATTTTAATTATTGGAGTTTCTACCCTGATTTTTATTCAAAGCCTGCGAATTGCCTACGCTGATTAGGCAGGTCTGCTGAATTCATTAGCCTGCCAGAAAACAGCCAAGATGGCTTGTTCCACCCTATTTACTGACTCTAGGCTCCTGAGGGGTTATTTATCTAGCCTTCCCAGGGGATAATCATTCATGTTTCAAGCGACTCGGCGACGTCTAGCCATCTGGTACACCAGTGTTACAGCGGTTTTACTCCTGCTTTTTGTCAGTGGTTTTTACTTCTATGTGCGTCAGACGTTGGTGGAACGAGTGGACGACACCCTCAACCATGTCGTAGAAGTCGTCGAGCGATCCCTGGTGATTGAGCCCCTGGCCCAGGTTGGAGACAACCCCCCAACTCGGGTTGATTGGTCTACCTTGCATGGGCTGGAGATGGCTCTACAGGTCAATATCGAAGATAGTTTCCGCAATAACGCTACCGCCACGGATGATGATCGGATTGATCTGGAATGGTTTAGTCCTAGGGGGGAATTATACTGGTCTACCTTCTCTGAACCCTTAAATCTGCCCCTCCATCCCAATCGCCATGAAACGGTACGAGTCAATCCCCCAGCCTCAGGGGGCCCAGAACTGTTGCTCAGGCAGGTTACGGATCGGGTACAAATTGGCCGACAGGTTTTGGGCTATCTGCGGGTGAGCCATCCCTGGTTTGAGGTAACAAAACCCTCTCGCCAGTTGATGGTGGATTTAGCTTTGGGGTTGATTTTGACTGTGATTTCCGTTGCGGCGATTGGCTGGTTGTTGTCAGGGCTGGCCATGGCTCCGATTCGAGATGCCTTTCAACGACTCAAACAGTTCACTGCCGATGCGTCCCATGAATTGCGTAATCCCATCGCCACCATTCAAACGAACGTTCAAGTGACGTTGACCGACCCTGATTTGAACCCCCAAGAGCGGCAGCAATTACAGGTGATCGAACGAATTACCCGGCGTTTGGGTCGGTTGGTGGAGGACTTGCTATTTCTGGCTCGACAGGACAGCAATCTGGTGTTGCCTGAATTCAAAGAAGTTCCCCTGGATGCTCTACTGGTTGAAGTCATCGAAGAACAAACTGCCATGGCGATCGCCCAAGGGATTGATTTAACCCTGGATTTATCCCGTGAGAATGGGGATTCTTTCGGAGTGGGGGCTGCGGGACTGGAGATTGACCCAGAAGCCTTCACGATTGCAGGGGATTGGCATCAACTGATTCGTTTGTTGACCAATGTGATCAGTAACGGGATTCACTATACGCCCCCAGGGGGTCAGGTCAACGTTTGTCTGCAGTCCGGGATCAAACCCAAGCGTCCGCCCCTCAGGCCCGGAGTCCAGATTACAGTCAGGGATACGGGGATAGGAATTCCCCCGGAGGCCCTACCTCAAATTTTTGATCGGTTTTACCAGGTTGATCCGGCTCGAAGTCGGGCTGAAACTCCGGGTTCAGGTCTGGGATTGGCGATCGCCCGGGCCATTGTTGAGCGTCATCAAGGTTATATCCAGATTGAAAGCGAGATCAATCTGGGCACAACCTTGACAATTTTCTTACCCCAGAACCCCGTTAAGTCCATATTACGGAACTAATCAGGATGGGAATAGCTTGGGGGAAGCGCGCTGTGGCTTCCCCGAAAACTTCTGAATGAAACGACTCTAGGCCAGTTGTGGATACAAGTTATGGGCACCAGTTATAGGCGCAAGTTACGGGCGCAAGTTACAGGCCAACTTCAAGATCTCTGCAGTGAGGGCCAGGCTCTCTTCATAGAGCAGGTTTCGACCCCAGCTTTGTAATTGCTGGGTCATTAAGGATTCTGCCCTCTGATCGGAGGTGGCTGTCACCTGTTCGGTGCGGCAGGTTTGGGCGCTACCTCCCGCCTCCATCCGCATACAGCCTGTTGTTTCTGAGCATAGAATCGTACAACAGTCTGCCTCTGGATGACTCAAAGAGACTAATCGGAACCCCACCAAATCCCCAGGAACTTCCCCTAAGTCAGCAGTAGGAATGGCGGCGAGCTCTGCTGTGATCTCCTTGCCCTCTGTATTTGTGAACTTGACATACTTTAAGTCATAGTCCCCGCCCTCTTCTGTAAAATGGGTCGGCTGCCAATCTAATCGGCTTGCCAGCCACCCCAGAAACATAAAGGCTTGGGCGGCGTTACCCTTTTCATAGTCAATCGCAATGTTATCAATTGCTGCCAGGGCTTCTCGACGCTGGGGTGCGTCATAGGCTTCTGCGGTCAATTCTTGCCAGGGTAAGAGCCGATGCCAGTTGAGATCTGCGATGTAGATTTCGTTCTCGATCAAGTCCTGCATTTTCAGTAGCTCTGACTCCGGATCACTGAAATAGCAAGAGTCCACAATCAGGCAATTACTGGCACTAGAAAGCTGCTTGAATAGCTCCTGATCGGAATTTGGGGTAGCCTTCCACCAGACAAATTTGGGTAGATCGGGGATCATCAGGGAAGCGACAATGTCGCTAACCCGTTCCATGGCTTCCTTTGTGCCCCGCAGGGTAATATATTCAGCGCAGACCAGGCTTTCTTGTTTGCGACGGATTGGACAATAGGCAGAGACTTGAGCCGTGACTCCGGTGTCTTCTCCCAGGGTGGGACAGAGGGTAACAATCCGACAGGGGTTTTGGGCGGCGATCGCCTCACTGATGCTAAATCCTCGGGCATCAATATTCGGGAAGGTTTTATGCTGCTCCGGCAGTTTTTCATATTCTTCCCGTAATCTGATCAGGGTATCAGAATCAATCCGCCCATTGATATCTAGATTAAAAGCTTTTTGAGCCTGCTTGATAGCTTCTCGGGTTTCTGTGCCATGGAACCCATCAATTGGGGCTTTATAAAAACTCATCGCTGCCATCAGTTGCTGAAATTCTTCAGGTTCATAGATCACCATACTAAAGGTAGCTGCTCGGGTTGCTACCGTGGGTGATTTGCCGCCATCGGCACTCTGACTGATCCAGATATTATTCAGTTCGGCTTCAATTTCCCCCAGGGAAATATCTTTGGGCTTTTGTAATGCAACAAGTGATGTCGTCATAGGATTAGGATTTAGGGTTGAAGATAAGTAGCATTCGGAATTTAACGTTAAGCAGGAGGAATTTGTAAAGTTCAAATTCCGAGCTGGATCTAGAGTCTGCGCCAGCGGCGACCATCCCGGTTCAGGAGCAATTCGGCTTCGACAGGTTCCCAGGTTCCCGCTTCATAGAGGGGAATAGTCTCTGGCGGTGCCGGAGCATCCCAGGCTTCCAACAACGGTGTGATCACTCTCCAGGACGCTTCAACTTCATCATCGCGGGTGAACAGGGTTTGATCCCCCAACATACAGTCAATCAATAGACGAGCATAAGCATCGGTGCTGGGTTTGCCAAAGGCTGTATCGTAGCGGAAATCCATATCCACTGATCGGCTTCTGAGGGATGCCCCAGGGGTTTTGACCTCAAACCGCATCGAAACCCCTTCATTGGGCTGAATCCGCAGGGCTAGAACGTTAGGGTTGACCTGCTTACTCGCGGACTGAAACATCAAAAAAGGCACTTCCTTGAATTGAATGGCGATCTCAGAAACCTTCTTGGGCATTCGTTTGCCGGTGCGAAGATAGAACGGCACTCCCTTCCAGCGCCAGTTATCTACCAGTAGCTTCAGGGCCACATAGGTTCCCGTTGTAGACTCGGGACTGGCCCCTTCTTCTTCCCGATATCCAGGAACCGGCTTCCCCTTCATCCATCCGGCGGTATATTGCCCGCGAATGGCCGATAGCTCTAAGTTACTGGTATCAGCCAGTCGAGTGGCCTGGACGGCTTTGACTTTCTCGGTGCGAATCGCATCCGCATCCAGGGAATTGGGGGGCTCCATCACGGTCAGGGAAAATAGCTGCATCAGATGGTTC
Organism: Oscillatoriales cyanobacterium RM2_1_1; assembly: GCA_012033335.1. Classification (GTDB taxonomy): domain Bacteria; phylum Cyanobacteriota; class Cyanobacteriia; order Cyanobacteriales; family Microcoleaceae; genus JBHJGO01. Next base: position 47,138 of record JAAURB010000015.1, on the reverse strand, counting down.
TGCACCATGTCCCTCAGGGCTCCTGCCGTTTCATAATATCCGGCCCGGCCTTCGAGTCCTACGGTTTCCGCCACAGTGATTTGAACGTGATCGACAAATTGGCGGTTCCACAGGGGCTCAAAGATGGCGTTGGCAAAGCGGAATACCATCAGGTTCTGAACGGTTTCTTTGCCCAGATAGTGGTCAATCCGATAGACCTGGTTTTCGGCACAGACCCGACGAACAACTCGATTGAGCACCTGAGCCGAACTCAAATCTCGACCAAAGGGCTTTTCAATCACCAAGCGGTGTTTTTGCGGATCCGCCAGCATTCCGGCGGCCCCCAACTGTTCGGTAGCTTCCCCAAAAAAACGGGGGGCGACGGACAGGTAAAATACCCGATTTCCACGGGTTCCCCGCTTTTCGTCTAGCTCACTCAGGAAGGCTTTGAGTTTTTGATAATCCTCGGGCTTGTCAATATCAGAGGAGCAGTAATATAAACCCTGAGCAAACTCCTGCCAGGCTTCTTCAGACTGGAGCCCTCCCCCGTATTCTTCCACCCCAATTCGCATCTGTTCCCGGAAATAGTCATGCTCCCACTCCCGTCGGGCCACCCCAACAATGGTGATTTCTGCAGGCAATTTCCGCTCTAAGCGCATCTGGTACAGGGCCGGAACGAGCTTGCGCTGAGTTAAATCCCCTGAGGCTCCAAAGATTACAAGAATCTGAGGTTCAGGAACACGGGCCTGCTGAAGGCCAATTCTTAACGGGTTTTCCAATACTGCGACCATCTAGAGTTCCTTCATTTGAATAACGTTTAGTTTTAGAATCTATTAGTTTTAGAGTCTAATTTTGAATCTAGTTTTGAATCCAATTCTAGAATCTGGTGTCTAGCAGACTCATGGTGTATTTACCTGTGGTGTACTTACCTAAAAAAATTTAGATTGTGTGAGGGAGGGTTGGGCTTACTATAGCAATCCTAAGGCAACCTTGAATCAGTGATAAACATCTAGGGGGCAGGGTTCTCAACGGCTCAGGCTAAGATACCTACCCCGCAACGATTCAAGTCAGGTCTGGGCTAACTAACCGGGGCTAGCTGCTGAACTTTTTCCTCAAGAGAACTCATTAGGGAAGTAAAGGGTTTGACAAATTTGTCGATTCCCTCCGTCAGCAATTCATCCATAACCTGGTCGAGATTGATATCCACATCCGGGTCTTTCAGGCTTTCGATCAATTGATAAGCCTTGTCCACGTCGGTTTCAACCCGACTGTCAGCACTACAGTGATCAGCACAAGCCTCAATCGTTGCCGGGGGCAAGGTATTCACCGTATCTGGCCCAATCAATTCATCCACATACATGACATCACTGTAGTCTGGATTTTTGGTGCTGGTACTGGCCCAGAGTAACCGCTGTACCTTAGCGCCTTTTTCAGCCAAGGCTTTCCAGCGATCGCTCTGGATGATTTTTTTGTATTCCTGATAGGCTACTTTGGCATTGGCGATCGCCACTTTTCCTTTGACGGCTTCTAGTTTGGCCTTGCAATTCATGTCATCAATGCCCGCTAGCTTTTGGTCGATCCTGTCATCAATATTGGAATCAATTCGGCTGAGGAAAAAACTAGCCACAGAGGCAATCTTACTGATATCCTGACCTTTGGCGACTCGGGCTTCTAAGCCTTTGATGTAAGCCCAGGCCGTATTGATATAGCTCTGTACCGAAAACAGCAAGGTGACATTGACATTGATCCCCTCGGCGATTACCCGCTCCACGGCGGGTAGACCTTCGGAAGTGCCCGGAATTTTGATCATGACATTTTCCCGGTTGATCGCCTGGTAATATCGGATGGCTTCATGAATCGTACTCTCGGTATCGAGGGCCATGGTCGGTGGCACCTCAATGCTGATATAGCCATCCAGGCCATTGGTGCGATCATAAACAGGTTTGAAAATATCGCAGGCATCCTGAATATCCGCAAACACCAGAGACTCATAAATCTCGAGCACCGACTTGTCGGCGGCAATCCCTGCCTCAATATCAGCATCATAGATGGCATTGCCCTTAATGGCCTTCTCAAAGATTGCCGGATTAGAAGTGATCCCTTGAATGCCTTTTTCGGTCACGAGCTGCTGGAGCTCCCCCGACTTGATTAAGTCCCGGCTCAGGTTGTCCATCCAGATACTCTGGCCCAGATTTTCGATTTCGATCAGGTGATTGGTTGTCATGCTGTTCATGGGTAATGTTTACAAACTTGTCCACAGGGCTTAAAGTCAGGAACCTCAAGGCCCCAATTCTGAATTGAAAATTCTCAATCTTGTTCCCGCCGTTCTCGATCCCGAATAAATGACTCCACCAGAGCAACATCTTCTTTACTGCCAATCACTAATGGAGTGCGTTGATGGATCTTTTCAGGAATCACATCCATAATCTCCTGAATGCCTGTGGTAGCCCGTCCTCCTGCCTGTTCGATCAAGAACGCCATAGGAGCAGATTCGTACAATAACCGTAACTTTCCTTCTGGATTTTTAACAGTTCCGGGGTAGAGAAACACACCACCCTGATACAAAATTCGATGAATATCCCCCACCAATGCCCCGCTGTAGCGAGCCGTATAGCCCTCATGGCGGTGAACATATCGGGTATAGTCCCGAATGGATTCTTCCCACTGCCAGAAATTCCCCTCGTTCACACTATAGACCGGGCCATGAACGGGAGTTTTGATGTGCTCGTCCGCCAGGATAAATTCGCCAATTGTTGGATCTAGAGTAAAACTATGAACCCCTTTACCAATTGAGTAAACCAGCATGGTACTGGGGCCGTAGAGAATATACCCAGCAGCCAACTGTTTATGGCCATCCTGGAGTAAATCCAGGGCTGCACCATCCTCATCAATCCCCTCCTGCTGACGAATGGCAAAGATGGAGCCAACATTGGAGTTGATGTCTAAGTTAGAGGAGCCATCTAACGGATCGTAAAGCAGGGTATATCGTCCAATTGGGCAGTTCTCAGGAATATAGTAGGGTTTCTCCATTTCCTCGGAGGCTAACCGACAAACCAGACCACTTTGCTTGAATACCGAGATGAATACCGCATTAGAGTACAGATCCATCTTCTTCACGGCTTCCCCCTGGACATTCACTGTCCCTGTGAATCCCAGGGCATCATCAACCAGGCCCGAACGACTAAGTCGGCGAGCGATCAGCTTCCCTGCCAGACCGATGCGATTCATCAAGGCACTGATGTCTTGGGCCTCAGGAGAAAAACTCTCCAATTGCTGAAAAACATGGCGGGACAGGGTGGTGCAATCTCGATCGAGGTAGTACCCCTGATCCAGTAGATCGGCAGATATCTGCTCTACGGACGTTTGTGTCATGGTTTATTCCTCGTTTGAGAGTCATTGAGAGCATTCAGTAATACAACTTCTAGCGTCAATAAGACTGACTCACTGTGCCTTCTATCTTAAGGAGGGGATTAGAATAAGTGGACTAAACTTTAGCTAAGTTTTAGAAGTTAAGTTTCAGAAGTTGGGCCCACTCCGACCGAAGTTGGCCCAAGCGGGATCGAGGTTTAGGGAAAGCCTGGGATAGAATTCACCCCCATCATCCCCCTTGGAAGCATGAAGATTCACACCTGAGTTTTCTCCGGATGCTGAGGGTTGAGGGTGGAAAAGAGGAGTAACAACCTCCAAACCCATTACAAGCTATGTCTAACCTGATTCCTGCTTCTATCATCGGTGCATTGTCTTTGACGCTAGGAGTCTCTCCTCAGGTTTTGGCCGTACAGGAGATCGCCAACTCTCCATCCCAGACAAACCAGTTATCCCAGACAAACCAGGCTCAAGCAAAATTAGCAGACCTGGAGCAAAGATACTGTGCGGGAAATACTGCCTCTCCCGAAAGAGGTAGCGGTCGGCGAGAATGGTAATCACATTAACCCTCAGTGGCCTCTCCCCCAACGACCACGTTCCGAATCCTCAGACTTGGCCCCCCACATCCCACGGGGAGGCCATTCTGACCCCCTTTTCCACAACCCCCGGATTCATCCCAATAGAAGTCATCCCCAATCGCCTCAATATCGGCCAGGGTGGTAAACACATTGCCTGATAGGGTGACATCTCGAACCGGTTCAGCTAGCTTGCCATCCCGGATCATCCAGGCTTCTCCAGCGCTAAAAGTAAACATTTCGCCATTCGTCATTCCCCCCAACCAATTGCTTGCATATACCCCTTCTTTTAATTCACTGCATAAATCCTCTACGGGAGTTTGACCTCGCTCAATCCAGGTATTGGTCATCCGCACTAAGGGAGGGTAGTGATAATTCAGGCAGCGGGCATTACCAGTAGGAGTTTCCCCCAATTTCCCAGCGGTTTCCCGGGAGTGTAGCCGCCCAACCAAAACCCCATCGTGAATCAACTGGGTTGTAGTGGCAGGGGTGCCTTCATCGTCATAGAAATAACTGCCTCGATGCTCAGGGGAAGCTGCCCCATCAAAGATTTGAAGTTCTTTGGGGCCAAATTGACGACCTAAGGTCATGACCTCCAGCAGATCAGGGTTTTCATAGGTCATGTCCGCTTCCGAGAGGTGGCCAAAGGCTTCGTGAACGAATAATCCAGTCAGAATAGGATCAATCACAACGGTGTAGAGGTTACCTTTAACCGGAGGAAGGGATAGGGAATTGACCGCCCGTTGGGCGGCACCGCGAACCTGTTGATCGAGCTGGGTTAAATCTTCATAGGCACAGCGAGATCCAGTGGTTTCTCGCCCAGTTTGAACGGTTTCACCATTGCGGGCGGTGGCGGCAAACCGCATCTCCATGTCTACCCAACTCTGTTCTATGAAGGTGCCTTCGGAGGTGGCCAGGAAAATTCGTTGGGCACTATCGCCGTAGCGAACCGAAACAGTGGTAATTCTGGGGTCAACGCTGCGGAGAATTTGACCGTAGTGATCGCACAGGGCTTTTTTTTCAACCAAGGGAATGTGACGGGGATCGGTACCGGTCAAGGGTACGGTGCAGATATCTTGAACAACCGGGATAGGCGCTAGAACAGTTTCATCTTCGCCAATTAATCGGGCAGCGGCGATCGCTTCTCGAACCCGGTTTTCCAGGTCAGAAAGCCGATTAAAGCTGGCAAACCCCCAGCCTCCGCAATGGCAAGCTCGAACCTGCCCTCCAATGGCTAGACCTTCACTCAGGGTTTCAAAGCGATCGCCCCGCAATAAAACATCGGTTTCTTCTGCTTCTTCCACACGGATAGCCAGGTAGTCAATCTGATTTCGATAGCGAGTGATCAGATCCCCTAGGGTTGTCTTGATATCTATGGACAGAGCTAGCATAGTCATTCCAGGTTGGCGGTTGATTCTATTTTGCCTTAGATTCTGGCCATTCAGCAGCTTGTTTAATTGTTTTGATGATCATTTGGAACGCAACAGAAGCCTAGATGAACTCTAAATGAAGTTTGGATGAAGTTTGGCTCAAGTTCAGGTCAACCAGTTTTGGGCGAGGAGATTGCGACCAGAAAGTTCGGTTCTACGAATTTACTGAGTTAGAAGTTTGAGGATATGCTCAGAGTAGCCAAGATTTGAGATGGCAATAAAACGCTAAACTCTGAAATGAACAGGGAATGAGGTGAGTGTGCAAGATTCTCAGTTCACAACGCTAAGTGATATCCTGGCCCGTGAGGTTCAACAATCTGACCTGTCAGCATCGGTTTCCTCCCTGAAAACTGCATGGCTCAAGGCTGAACGGGAATGGTATGGGGCGGTTGTTGCCCTGAATATTTTATTGGAACAACAGATATTAAAACAGGCTCACTCTCAGTCGTTAAATTGGACTGAAGCTTTTGCCGATCAAGGTTTATTACTGTCAAGTCCTAGCCCAATTTTGACTCGCCCTGGGCTGGTGCATCACTTCATTAGCCACATTTTAGTCCCTGAGTCTGCCCTGGGTTGGGAACAACTATTGCTCCAAATGCAAAGCCTCCGCCCCAAGCTTTTGACAGGAACCAATCGGGCAATTGAAGATTTCCCTGAGGTGACGATATTTCCGCTGTCCGATGAGGATCCTCTGACCCAAGAACCTTTTTGTATTACTCTGACCCCCCATTTCAGCCTGGTGATGGTGCTGGGTCTGGCCCAGGGTGGACAGCCTGCTTTTCTATTTTCCTTTGATCCTAAGGTAGTGATGCAGGCTTTGGCAATGGTGCGATCGCGCCTCAGTCTCAGGGCCGCCGATCAAAGCTTAGGACAGCCTATGACCCTGGCTGAACTAGACATCTTGATGAAACGCTTCCCTCCCCAGGCCCCCGATTATCAAACGGTTAGTCAATTCAGTCATTTGCTGCTGCAGCATCTTCCGATTGTGGCGGATCCCCCCTGGAATCTCAATCTGGCGGCAGGATTGACCCTTGAGGATGCAGCTCAAGTCGCCAATTCAATGGCCAATCCAACGGATGTGCAAGACCCCCAGTCTTTCCTGAAAAACTTTGACCCGGAATTGCTCCAAGCGATCGCCCACGAAGTTCGCACTCCCCTGACAACCATTCGTACCCTGGCCCGACTGATTCTAAATCATCGTCAGCTTAACCCTGACACAGTACGGAAGTCTGTTGAAAAAATTGATCAGGAATGCACCACTCAAATTGACCGGTTCAACTTCATTTTTCGCGCCGCTGAGCTGGAATTGTCTCAGGTTCATCACCAGAAATCTCCCAGCCCCCATCAACAATTTACCGCCCTAACTCCAATATCGTTGATGGATATTTTTCACAACAGTTTGCCCCGTTGGCAGAAACAGGCGAGCCAGCGCAACCATACCCTGGTGGTTGATCTGCCCCAGAAACTTCCCACCGTTGTCAGTGATCCGACCTTGCTGGATCAGGTACTCACAGGGGTGATCGAAAACTTTACCCGGAGCTTGCCCAATGGTAGCCATATTCAGGTGGGGGTGAGCTTGGCGGGCCATCAACTCAAGCTCCAACTTGAGTCCCAACCGGGTAAGCAAAATCCGGCTACAACCGTGATCCCCCCAACGCCGTTAAAGGCCCTGGGCCCATGGCTAGTATTTCAGCCTGAGACAGGCATGTTGAGCTTGAATCTGGATGTCACCAAGAACCTATTCCAAGCATTGGGAGGCAAGTTGGTGGTTCGCCAGAGACCCCGGCAGGGTGAAGTCATGACTATCTTTTGCCATTGAAAAATTCCTGAGGTTGACTGGCGATCGCCAGTCAAATTGTGAGTGGTTAGTATCAGACCTGATAATAGGGCCAGGAAAAACACTAATCCGGGGACACAGGGCATCTGGAGCTTGTAATCGCTTGAAAGTCTGAGGAACGCTTAACCGCTGCACGGGTTTGCCACGATGTCTTGTAAGTTGCCCAAGGATTGTCGTACGATTCCGGTAAATTGACTTGTAAGGCTGCACTGGGTTTGCAACAATGTCTGGTGAGCCGCCCCTGGAAGTCAGAAACCTGAACCGTAAGGCTTAGGAATCTCCATACCCTCAAATATCATGTTGATGAAATCGTACACTCTTGTGCTGAAGTTACTGATTAGCTACCTTGCTATAACGATTTGCTGGGTTAATACCATGGCCTTTGCTGCCCCTACAAGACCCAACCCAGAACTGGCTAAGGTCTGTCCAGTAGGGATGGCCTATATTCCTGGGGGCAGTTTTACCATGGGTTCGGGCAGTGCTGAATTCACGGAGGAAGGCATTGTGAAGGATGTTACCGTTAGCTCTTTCTGCATTGACCAACATGAAATGACGAACGGAGAATTTGCCCAATTCATCGCCGCTACGGGCTACAAAACCGTTGCTGAGCGCCCCCTGTCCCCAGAACAGTTTCCCGATCTGGCTGAGGATGAACGGGCTGCTGGCTCCGTCGTGTTCCAGCCCCCTGAGGAAGGGATTCAACAAATTGCCTACATGAGTTGGTGGCATTGGGTTCCAGGGGCAAATTGGCAGCATCCCTTTGGCCCGGAAAGTAGTATTGCCGACAAAGATAATCATCCGGTCGTTCATATTGCCTATGAAGATGCTTTAGCCTATGCTGAGTGGGTGGGAAAGCAATTGCCGACAGAAGCCCAATGGGAGTATGCAGCCCGAGGGGGTTCTGAGCAATCCACAGAGCTTAACGGGGAGGATTATTCCCCGAAAAAAGCCAACACCTGGCAGGGAATGTTTCCCTTCTTCAATACCAAAGCGGATGGCTATCTGGGAACTGCTCCCGTGGCTTCCTTCCCCCCGAATGATTATGGTCTCTATGATATGACCGGAAACGTTTGGGAGTGGACAGCGGATTGGTATAGAGTAGGACGGCAGGGAATGGCCCATAGCAAAAATCCTCAGGGGCCTGATCAGGCGGTCAGTTTTGACCCTAAAAAACCTGTTGAAGGTGCATCCCATGTGATTAAAGGAGGTTCCCATCTCTGCGCCAAGAACTATTGCAGCCGTTACCGTCCGGAAGCCCGAGAGTCCCAAACCCCCGATACGGGAACAACCCATATCGGTTTCCGTTTGGCCAAAGATTTGGTTTGATTGCAATGGTTGAAGTCTTATTTAGTCTGTGGTTCAGATGCTTCAGAACATTCTAACGAGGTAAATTCCTATGTCCCTTGGCCCAATTGAGATGCTGGTTGTCAAGTTTCCAGGCAACCAATTCAAAGGGGAAATTGTCCCCGCCTTGAAAGAACTGGTTGATAACAGTACAATTCGAGTGATTGATGCCTTGTTCCTTCGCAAAGACAGTAACGGGGATATCACCCTGGTAGAAATTACCGAGCTCGACGACGAAGATTATGGTAGTTTTGACTCAATTGTGGTGGATGATATAGCCGGGATGCTGTCTGAAAGCGATGCCATGCAGTTTGCAGCCCTGCTAGATCCCAATACTTCAGCCGCACTAATGCTGTTTGAGAATACCTGGGCCACGCGGTTTCGGGATGCCATTGTCAATGCCAAGGGTCAGGTATTGTTCAGTGAGCGGATTCCCCAAACCGTAATCGAAACCCTGACGGCAGAGGCTTCTGAAACGGCCACGGTTTAATCCTTCCTGGCTCTCTTTGTGAGGGCGGAAGCCAGATACTATTTTCCTGGCGAAACCCCGGGAAACTGGACTCAAGCTCCTCTATCTTACTTAACGAGCTTACTTAACGAGTTAGGGGAATCCCCCTGAATTCAGTTAACCCATCCTGGAAGGGTTCCCATGCCAGATTTCTCATTCCAAACTTCTCATTCCAAACTTGATCCTCAACAACCAATCACACAATCACGCACAAGGAGAATTTTATGCGCGGTAGAGCAGCAAGACGACCCATTGTCGTTCAACGACGAGGCCCTGGTGTATTGGGGACTGTAGCCCGAACCGCCGTGGTGGCTAGCACTGCAACAGCCACCTCCAGAGCGATGAGTGGGGCGATGGATCGCAGTAGCCAGCAAATGCAGCAACAACCAATGGCTAATGCGGCGGCCCTGCAATCCCAGGCTGAACTTGAACAACTTCAGATGCAGATGGCGGCCATGCAATCCATGCAGGCACAAAATGCCGCCGCCATGGCTCCGACGAATACCAGTGCAACGCCAGATTTGCTTGGGCAACTCCAGCAACTCACTCAGCTCAAGGATGCCGGAGCCTTAACGGATGACGAATTCCTGGCGGCCAAGGCCAAATTGCTGGGAAGTTGAGAGATAGCGCTTTTCAATCCCATACTCCAGCAGCGTGAGAAACGCTGTAGAAAGTCCATGGCTGGGAGTTCATGTCCCTAACCCAGGCTCGCCTGGAGAACACGGGCTCAAGATACAGGTTGGCTATGTCCCGTCCCATTTAGTCAAGAAATCAAAATATCTCAGGCAATGCTAATGGCAAGCTTTAAAGTGAGGAAGAGCAGCATTCTGGGTGTATTACTCCCACTCTTTGCGACCGTTGTAATTATTTTCGGCCCATCTTTAACCATGATCAGCAGTTCTTCCATGGGACTTGCGTCTCCCATGACTCCTTTACCCTCCTGGAATGATGGCCCCACCAAATCAGCTATTCTTGAATTTGTTGATCGGATTACCCAAGAGAGCAGTCCTGACTTTGTTCCAGTAGAAGATCGAATTGCTACCTTCGACAATGATGGCACGTTGTGGGCCGAACAACCCCTGATTCAAGGGGCGTTTGTTTTGAATCAACTCCAGCAAAAAGCGGTTGACGATCCGACACTTCTCCAACAACCCTTAATCAAAGCTTTATCGGCAGGGGATACTGCCTACCTTGAGCAGGTGGAGATGTCAGACGTGGATCAACTCCTAGCGTTGCTCAATCAAGGTGTGACTGACGAAGCTTTTCAGCAAGATGTTGAAAACTTCTTCAGGACGGCAACTCACCCGACCTTGAAGGTTCTCTACAGCGAGTTAACCTTCAAGCCAATGGTGGAACTGATGGCCTATCTGCGGGCCAATGGTTTTCAAACCTGGATTTGTTCAGGAGGTGGGATTGATTTTATTCGGGTGATCTCCGAGCAATTTTATGGTGTACCTCAACAGCAAGTCATCGGTAGTAGTCTCAAGAAACAGTTCGTTGAAGAGAGCGATCAAATGATACTAAAACGCACCGGCGAACTGAATTCTTTTAATGATAAAGCGGTGAAGCCTGTCAATATTAATTTGCATATTGGTAAGCGTCCTGTATTCGCCGCCGGGAATGTCAAGTCGGGGGGAGATATTGCCATGTTGACCTATTCTCAGGAACGTTCTGGCCCCTCTTTTCAACTCATCGTCAACCATGATGATACAGAACGGGAATTTGCCTATGGTGAACCGGATAATGCTTCCCTAGACGCAGCCAAAACGAAGAATTGGCAAGTGGCCAATATTAAAAGGGACTGGAAAACAGTATTTGCTTATCAGGAAAAGTCTCAATGAATTTCTCAAATTCCTCTCCTGACAGGAGAGGAATTTATTTCCAAAGTCAAACCCATACCTGAGCCTGTAAAAACCTGTCTAGATTAATGTTCTAGATTAACACGGTTGACTGGATTTAGTTATTGCCAATCGCTTGTTTAACGGCATCAGTGGTTTCCTCAAGCGCTTGATCAAATGCCCGTTCCACCTGATTGCCAATGGCTTCAACTGCTTCCTCTACGGAGTCTGCATTGAGTTTTTCTTTGATTTCTTCTGTAGCAGTTGTTTGAAATGCCTTTCCGCTTTCTTCAACTGCTTCTGTAACGGCATCAGAGACTTTATCAACTGATTGTTTCAAGGTTGATTTGAGAGATTTAATGGCTTCTTCTGTGGTTGTCTCTGTGGTTTTACCGGCTTCTTGCATTTGATCGACCACAGTGTCTAGGGAACGCTGAACTTGGGTTTTGAGTGCTTCTGTGGTTTTGCCGGCTGCTTCCATTTTCGCTTCTACCGCATCTACTGAACGCTGAGCTTGAGTTTCAACTGCTTCTATAGAAGTCATAGGAGTGCTCATGGGCGCAGTAGTTTGACTAGTGGGTTGGGTACAGGCAGTGGTCAAAAACAGTACGGTTGCAAATACCAGAGCCAGAATTTGCTGGGTAAATCTAGGGAATTTGAGGTTCATGAATGGAGTCCTTGGTTAAATTTCAGTGACATACTTAAAGTTTGAACCGGGAATGTTGGGCACTTTAGCGTCTGCAAGTTAGCGTCTGCAAGTTTAGTGTTGAATGAACCCACAATTGCCATGAAAATAATAGCAGATTACCAGGATTGAAGTCTGGAAAAAACCCTAAATTTCTATCACTATCAAAGTTTTTGTCGGGGTGCTTGATGTTCTGCTGGGAATTTCTCTAGGTCATCTCTCCGGGTGATTTCTGTTAACATTGAGCTGTAGAGCCCAACTGGCTTTGAGCGGCCAACTGCTCCTGATTGGGGCTGAATCGACTGAGCTGCTTCATTGAGGGTGGCTTTGTCAGAAATTTTATTGACTGATCGATCCGGATCTTGATTCAGAACTATGTAAGCCCGTTCTACCTCCTCCGCTTTAATCTCCTGAACTGGAAATCTCCTCAACCTGAGCAACGGAGGGTTTTAATCATTTCAGAGAATTTGACCCACTTTTTTGGGCATCTTTCAAATCCCCAACAATAGAATCCTGGCTGAAATATTCAGAAAAAATCAATATTCCTGGGATCGTGAGGGGAACTGACCTAAAATTAAGGATAATTTCTAGAACTTTAGCCCAGAACTTTAACTTTACAGTTGAGGCCAGAACCTCAACTGCCGAACCTCAACTGCTAATGTTGACCCTTGATCACAATCCCGTTTTAGTCTACCTCGTCTAAAAATTTTTAATCCATCAGCATGACCCTTTCACAAGATCCTTTAAACTCCCCTGAACCCACCAGTCAAACCGCAGAATTGACCAATCTCCTGCAATTGCTGCGGCGCAAAGAAGCAACCTGGGTGGCCTGGGGTCAGGCCTGCGCCACCCTCCAGAAAGCAGGCCATAGCACCCAACAAATTTTTGAAGACACTGGATTTGAACCCGTACAGCAAAATCAGGTCATTGTTGCTTCCCAGGTTTATATCTCCCTAGTGAATGGGGATGCTCCAGATGCCGTGCGATCGCACTTTCAGCAACAGGGTAGCGATATCTTGTATGAATTGCGGATTCTGAATCAAACGGAGCGGGTGACCGCCGCAGAGCTAGTCCTGAATAAAAACTTAGATGCCGATGAGGCTCGGGATCTGGCCAAGGCTATCAAGGAGTTCTCCCGACTGCCCCACCTGCCAGAAGGCTTCAGCCACCATCCTGGCGATGCCGTAGCCTATCAAACCTGGCGACTAGCCCGACAGCAGCGGGATTTGCAGGAGCGATCGCGGTTGATTGCCAGGGGGCTCAAAGTTGTGCATTCCGCTGCCGCTCGCCAGCAGCTTGAACAGTTATTGATGGATTTTACCGTTGTTTCCCAGCGGTCTGCGCCACAACTTCCAGTCTATCGGGTAGAGGCTGAGGAGCAGTTGCCCCGGTTGATTCCGGTGGTGGGGGAATTTCCGTTAACGGTGGAGGACTTAAAAGCAGTTCCGTTGACGGAGGAAATTGAGCCCTTTCGGATGGTGAAGTTTTCTGGTACGGGGGCCTGGGTGCCGCTGCCGGGATGGCGCGTGGTGTTAGCGGCAGAAGATCCAGTCGCTTTTCTGATTCCGGGCGATCGCCTGCCCAATTTGCCCGGCAATTCAGAAATCGTGCTTGTGATGGTGGATCGAGCTCAGCGCCAATGGGATGCCGACAGCTACTTTCTGGCGGAAACCGTTGTTCATGGCCAACTTGAGGTGCAATGGTTTGAGCAGGCTCCAGACATTAAACTCTATGGGCGGGTGGTTTTACTGTTGCGTCCTAAGAAAATCTTTGATGAGGATCAGATTATGGAGATGTTGCAATTTGAAGACTAAAGTTTGAATTTGGTATGATCAAGATTACTGTATAGATTGCAGCGACCTAAAGCTGTAGATTTGAGTTTCAGATTTGAACTGCAGATTCATCGAATCATGACTTTAGGAGCGCAAGTTCAATCACGCCTGAAAAGTTGATGTTGTTTCGTTCTAATTTGGCGGTAATTTCTGTAATGCCTGTTCAGTCCTGCCTGATTTATTCTATTGCTCGCTTGTGAATAAAAAACCTATGAGTAGAGTGCCCAAACCAGAATCCATAAAACCAACTCCTGTTAGAGAAGAGAACCCCTGGATTGAAGGGGTGAAGACCGTGGGCCTCAGCATTATTTTGGCTTTGGGAATTCGCACTTTTGTTGCTGAAGCGCGTTATATTCCTTCAGGTTCCATGGAGCCAACTTTGGAAATTAATGATCGCTTGATTATCGATAAGTTGGGTTATCGCTTCCATCAACCTCATCGGGGAGATGTAGTCGTTTTTTCTCCTCCAGACCAGCTTAAGGCCCAGTACAAGGATGCTTTTATCAAGCGGATTATTGGCTTGCCGGGAGATATGGTTGAGGTCAAAGATGGGCGGGTCTATGTCAATGGTGAGGTTCTGCCAGAGGACTATATTGCTGAGGTTCCCAATGAGGATTGGGGGCCAGAGGTGGTACCAGCGGATAGCTATGTGGTGATGGGGGATAACCGCAACAACAGTTACGATAGCCGCAAATGGGGTTATGTCCCCCGGGAAAACATTATTGGTCGTGCCGTACTGAGATTCTGGCCGATTGATCGGGTTCAAGGTTTAGGGGGCAAGTTACCTTATCCTGAGGACTTACAACAGTAGAGCTATAACGATTTTCAATCCTGTGAGGTTAGGACGTGGGAGTGGGTGGCGATCTCGCTAACTACTCCCGTACTCCAGCCGCATGAGAAACCCTGGATCACAGCTACATAACAATAGTTTTAATCCTGATCTGGCTGATCAAGGGGAAGTGTATAGGGAGAGTTTCGGGTACTTTTTCCTCTGTACCAGTGATACCACTCCTTAGAGCTACGAATTGCTAGCCAGAGCAACAGCAGAGCAATAACTCCCCCCCGTTGGGGATCCCCTAGGGCAAACAAGACTAACGAGATACACAGTACATCCTGAGCGAAAATTGCCCAGAGTGGCAAGCCGCGCAAGCGATAAAACCATCCAGCTTGAACCAGTTGAAGCACTAAAGCTAGCAAGCCGCCTACAATGGCCAAAATCCAGGCTAGCCATGCCGGTAACTCAGTGGCCCGAATCACAGCAATTCCCATGATCGCTCCGACAACTGGACTGAAAACAAGCTGCACAATTTGCAGAATTCGTTGTCCGAGTAACTGGGTGGCAGCAAACAGCTCGAATAAAGACCAACTGACCAGGACTCCGACAATCACTTGGGGAGAAAAATAATTCAATATCGGAACTTGTGACCAGAGATCCGTTCGCAGGAGACCAATTAAAAGGAGAGGAAGGGCAATTCTCATCCCTGCTGCGGCTGATGCCGAAAGCGCAGCCAGGAGTTCTATCATAGGAACTTAAACGATAAGGTGCGTAGGATTTGAGCTAGATTTCCGGTTGAGATTACGTTACCATGCTGTAGATAATGCCTGGGTATACCTTTAGTGTGACATATCCAGACCCGGTTTCGGGGAGATTTAAGAGTTTTTCATTTCCCAGGTAGGGGCTGGGTTTCCCAACCCTCATTACAGATTTCAAGATAGGTGCAGTTAGTTGATCCGGGCATTAGTCCGAACCCCGAGCGCTACAATTTACAATCTAATCAAGATACCCTCAAAATTACCTTTAACCATTGCTCTAAAAAATATTATGGATCTTGGAATCGCCTCCCAGGTGATGGAGTCCTATACTCAGATTGATCAAACCATCGCGGCCTTTCAGTCGGCAACCCATCTGGATTGTCCTCCCGGTTGCGGTTGGTGTTGTGAAAATCCTGAGGTTGAGACCACAATTCTAGAAATTCTTCCCCTAGTAATCGAACTCTTCCGCCAGGAAACAGTCGAATTTTGGCTGCAGCGAGCTGCCGACTCTCAATATCAAGGGCAATGTGTCTTCTATCAACCCGACCCCTCAATTCCAGGCAATGGGCGCTGTCAGGTTTATCCTTGGCGACCGACAATCTGTCGTCTGTTTGGTTTTGCTACGGTCACTCAAAAGTCAGGTCAGGTGCAACTGGCGGCCTGTGTGAAGCATAAAGCGGCCCTGCCAGCAATCCTGGCACAGGCTCAAGGGGCGATCGCCCAGAACCAGGTTCAAGCGCCAAATTTTGCTGAAGTGACTCAACAGATCACCAACCTTGACCCGACGTTAGGACAGGAGCGAATGCCGATTAATACTGCCTTAAGAGTTGCAATTGAGCGGTTTGGGCTCTACCTGCAGATGACCGTTCAGCCTCAAGACTTGCCGACTCAAGAATTATCGCCGCCAACCTGACAATCCTTGTAACGTTTCACCCAGACTAAAAATGACCAAAATTGTTGAAATCCTCTCCGCCGAAGAACTCCGTCGAACCGTTAATCGGCTTGCCTCTCAGATTGTCGAAAAAGCAGGAAACTTGTCTGATCTGGTTCTGGTTGGGATCTATACTCGGGGAGTTCCCTTAGCCCAGTTATTGGCCCAGCAGATCGAACTCTTGGAACAATGTCAGGTTCCGGTTGGGGCCCTAGACATTACCTTTTACCGGGATGATCTGGAGCGAGTAGCCATGCGAACCCCCGCAAAAACCTCAATTCCGATTGATCTCACCGGCAAGACTATCGTGTTGGTAGACGATGTGATCTACAGCGGACGCACAATTCGGGCCGCATTGAATGCGGTCAATGACTATGGTCGCCCGGAAACAATTACCCTCGCTGTTTTAGTTGATCGAGGTCATCGCCAATTGCCAATTCATCCAGATTTTATTGGGAAAGAACTGCCAACGGCACGGGAAGAGGCCGTTAAGGTCTATCTGGAAGCAGTAGATGGTCAGGATCGAGTAGAACTCATTGGGCATTTATAGATAGATGAGCTCTTGATTTCCAGTCCTAGTGTGTACAAGAAGCAAGCACTTCTATCACTAAATCATCGGATAGAGCAATGATGTACTGAGAATTATAGCGATTTCTAATCACGTGAGGTACAGATTTGAGAGGTGGCGGCGCGGTGCGCCGCCACCTCTCGTACTCCAGCAGCGTTGCAAACGCTGTATGATACGGAATTACCCGCCTGAATAAATTCTGGGGTGACTACTATTCGTCCTCCGGTAAAGTCAGGGCAATTTGATAGATTTGTCGTCGAGGCAGCGTCGTGAACTGTGCAAGTTGGCGACTGGCTTGAGAGCGAGAGAATCCTTGATGCAATAGGGCTTGCAATTCAGTCCGAACCTTTGCCTCCGAGAGAACTTCGATGGTCAGATCAGCCCCGGCAATCACCAGGGTAAACTCCCCTTTGGGGTGGCGCTGGGCATATTCAGCGATCGCCCCGGCAATTGTTCCATGCCAGACCTCTTCGTGGAGTTTGGTCAGTTCCCTGGCGATAACGATGGATCGCTCTTCCCCCAGTACCACCGCCAGATCCGCCAAAGTCTGGATCAAGCGGTGGGGCGCTTCGTAGAGAATGGTGGTTTGGGTCTGGCCTTGCAGATTTTCCAGGCGTTGCTGTCGGTCTTTGCCTTTAATCGGCAGAAAACCCTCAAAGGCAAACCGCTCAGAACTCAAGCCAGAAACACTCAAGGCCGTTAGACTCGCACTGACTCCGGGAATTGGAATCACCAAAATTTTAGCCGATACACAGGCCTGAACCAGTTCATAACCCGGATCAGAAATTCCCGGCATTCCAGCATCCGTAACCAGGGCAATGGTATGACCTTGGTACAATCGTTCTAGAAGTTCTGGAATCCGGCGCTGTTGATTGTGGGTGTAGTAACTAATCTGGGGAGTTTGAATCTGAAAATGATGCAGTAGTTTGCCTGTGTGACGGGTGTCTTCTGCAGCAATCAAGTCCACTAACTGGAGAACTTTCACTGCCCGAAAGGTCATGTCTTCCAGATTGCCAATCGGAGTCCCAACAATGTAAAGTTTCCCGGCTTCAGTCATGGTTCAATTCATTACAAAATTCATTACAAAATTCACTACAAAATTTATTGCACCATGGATCGTTTGTGCCCATTCCAATCCCATCCGCCAATCCCATCCGCCAATCCTATCCGTTAAACTGACATCGACTCCCAGATTATTCAACCTCAAACTCGCAATTCATGACTGATCAGGCTCCCTCAAGAAAGCAAGGATTGTTCATTGGTCTTGTCACCCTTGATTTTATCTACAGGGTACAACAGTATCCCCATTCTAATCAGAAGGTCGTTGCCTCTGACTATGCTGCATCGGCTGGAGGCCCAGCTACCAATGCAGCGGTAGCCTTTAGTTATCTGGGCAATTGGGCTGTATTGTTGAGCGTGGTTGGGGTTCATCCGATCACTCAGTTGATTGAAGCCGACTTGCGCCAACAGGATGTCATGGTGCTTGATCTCGATCCTAGACGGACTGAACCCCCCCCTATTTCTTCCATTATCGTTAGTCAGCGGCCCAGCGATCGCGCTGTTGTTTCGATTAATGCCATTAAATCCCAGATGTCTCCCCAGGCAATTCCGATTCAGGCCCTTCAGGGGGTTGAGGTAGTATTAATCGATGGGCATCAGCTGGCGGTCAGTGAGATGTTGGCTCAACAGGCCCGTTTGAAAGGGATTACAGTTGTACTCGACGGCGGAAGCTGGAAACCTGGATTGGAGAAGGTTTTACCCCATGTGAATTACGCTATGTGTTCGGCAGATTTTTATCCGCCGGGCTGCTGCTCCCAGGCCGATGTCCTGGCCTATCTGACTCAGTTTGAAATTCCTCAAATTGCGATCACCCAGGGACAAAATCCAATTCAATGTTTTCAAAATCATGAATTTACAACGGTAGAGGTTCCTACCGTAAACTGTCTGGATTCCCTGGGGGCGGGGGATATTTTCCATGGGGCATTTTGTCATTTTATTTTGCAGCAACCGTTTCTCCTAGCTGTAAAATCTGCAGCTAAGATCGCCTCCCATTCCTGTCAATTTTTTGGGACAAGGGCCTGGATGAATCGTTAACTTTGAGGAGATTTGGGCGGGGTCACCCTAAATTTGGGCAGGGTGACCCCGCCCCTAGGGGTTTAGGTGGGTTTATCCCATTTCTAGGGCCTCTTCTTTTAGGCGTTTTTGCTCCTGTTTATCAATATCAGGCAGCCGATAAATCACCCCGATAAAATACCAGTAATACACCGCAACGGGGTCAACATCCAGGGGATAGTAATAGGTGTTGTAGCTGATAAATAATACGAATACCCAGAGAGAAGCCCCAAAACTCCGCAGGTTTTTCTCCTTAATCGAACGATAGGTTTTAAAGGTAGTCAGGGTAATCACCGTCACTAATCCCAGAAACGCCAGGGTTCCCAGGGGCCCAATCTCATAGATTAACTTCGGGTAGTAGGTCTCAATCAGCTTGGTCTCACCAAAAATTCGGGCAGAGTTGGTGGCGCGCCCCAAACCATTTCCTAAAATGGCCAGATCTCCCTGGGTGGTAAAGGCAAACTGTTCTGCAATAAATTCTGTGGGAGGGGAGGCTTGCCAGCGGGAAACAAAACTATCAATCCGTTCCTGCAAGATTTCAGGATTGGTGGTAATCACCCCCAGTAAAATTACCCCCAATCCAGCGGCAACAGGCAGGAAACGTTTGAGGTTTGCCACCTGACCCGTGAGAAATAACAGAATGATGGTAATCAGGGGGACTACAGCTAGGGCAATCCGTTGACCGGAAATGGCAGCATTAATAAATACCAGAGCCATTCCCGCTAACCCCGCAATCCGCCACTTCGGCGAAGGATCGCTAAAGGCAACGGCGAAGGCAAAAGCGGCATTAGAAATCAAAAACCAGGCCCATTGCCAGGGAGCTACAAAGGTTCCCGGGAGTCGAACCATATTCTGGGAAGGGCTATAGACTAGAGATCCCCCCACCAAACACTTGGCCTCCAGGGTGGCCTTAAACAGGTCATCCCCGGTCAGGTGATCGGTTCCCTGACAGCGACCCGAAGCTAGAAACTGATACTGAATCACCCCCAGAACACAACAAATAATAGCCAGCACCAGGGTCATCCGCATCAGAAACAACAGTTCTTTTTTGCCCTTGATCTGATAAAAGGCACAGGTAATCAGGGGGAAGTAACCAATGAACACTTTTAACCCCAATAATCCCAATAAGATCGGCTTATCCCCTTGGGGATTGAGTTGCTGCAAGCCATTCACAAAGATCAGGGTCAATCCACAACAAACAAGCAGAATATACAGGGGTTGCTTCAGGGCTTTGACCACCAAGAACGGTTGGTGTTTGCGCTTGAGTTGTTGATTCAAGGCCAGAACGGCGGGAATATAGAACCCATCTTTAGCCAATTGAAACAGGGCGTTGCCGCCACCAATCCAGTAGGTAACTGTGCCAGAAAAGGGCATATACATCAAAAAAAACCACAATCCCGGAATTGGATAGCGGTAACACAATACAACGGCTAGAATCCCTCCGGCCCCGGCGATCGCCAGCTTCTCATCCTTGACAAAAAACAGAGCAATTCCCACCAACAGGGCGACAATTCCAGTGGATACGACTAAACCTGTGAGTTTCTTTAGTTCCTTTGCCCGTTGTCGCTGCCGAACTTTGATTTGTGACTTGCTTAAGGCAGGTTGCTGGATCCCCGATTTTTTTCTAGATTTTTTGGATCGGGTTCGGCGTTTTTTGAGAGTGGTTGCCATGGGACTTGAACTATGCCAGATATTGCTCTACGACGAATACTAAGCGATTGGCCCAATAGGTGGCCAGATCCAAATCAATGGCCTCCACCATAACTCGAACTACTGGTTCAGTGCCGGAGGCTCGGACTAGAACGCGACCGCGATCGCCCATGGCCGCTTCGGCACTGGCAATGGCGGCCATCACGGGCTCACAATTCCAGTTGCGTCGCCGATCGGCATCCTCAACCCGGACATTCTTGAGCAGTTGAGGATAGGTTTGAAAGCTGTTATTCACCTGATCTGCTAGGGATTGGCCCGATTGCTTGACCTGGGTGGCCAGATGCAGGGCCGTTAATACCCCATCCCCGGTCACGCCGTAGTGATGGCAAAGAATATGGCCGGATTGTTCTCCCCCCAGCATCGCCCCAGTCTTGACCATCTCCCCGTGAACATGCTGATCCCCCACGGGAGTTCGCCGCAGTTGCCCGCCCAACTGTTTCCAGGCTTGCTCAAATCCCAGGTTGGCCATCACCGTTGAGATAATCAGACGGTCAGGGAGCTGACCTGATTCGTGGAGGAGCTTGCCCCAGAGATAGAGAATGTAGTCCCCATTCACGGCCCGACCAATGTTGTCCACCGCCAGCACCCGATCCGCATCCCCATCAAAGGCAAACCCCAGATCGGCTTGATGCTGAATCACAGCTTTCTGCAACAGATCCAAATGGGTGGAACCGCAGTTGACATTGATCTGATTGCCGTCAGGTTGATCATGGAGACAGATCACTTCAGCCCCCATGGCCCGAAACACTTGGGGCGCGAGGTGAACCGCTGCCCCCCAGGCCAAATCCAAGACTACCCGCATTCCGGTTAAGTCTCCGTGGCCGAGGAGAGAATTGCTGAGGGAATCAGCGTATTGTTGCACCAGTTCCGAGCGATAATAATATTGACCGCAGTGGTTAAAGCGAATCGGAAAGTCTGCCTGGCCCCGCAATCCCGCCTCGATTTGCTGTTGCAGATTGATCGATAGCTTCGTGCCATCAATCCCAAAAAACTTAATCCCATTGTCTTCCGGGGGATTGTGACTGGCGGAAATCATCACCCCTCCTAAAGCCTGAGAAACACTGGTCAGGTAAGCCACCCCAGGGGTTGGACACAAACCCAGATACCAAACGTCAAGTCCGGCTGCCGTTAACCCGGCTGACAACGCCATGGCCAGCATATTGCCAGAGGTTCTACTGTCCTGACCCAGCAAAATCGGGCCAGATTGATCCAGAGATTGAAAGTGTTGTCGAAGTACCTGCCCTGCCCAGAATCCAATCTGAAGCGCCAAAGGAGCATTGAGCAATTCCCCAACTCGACCTCGAATCCCATCCGTACCAAACAGAGGAGTGGAAGGAAGTTCAACAACACTGCCAAACAGGCTAACTGATGACAGTTTTGCTGACACTGTTGTAGCATTCCGTGTTGTAGTATTCAATGTTATGGCACTGGCTGAATCTGTGGGTTGGGGATCTCCGTTTTGGGTTCTGGCAGGCATTGCAACCATTAAAACTCACTCCTAAAAATGTTGTTGTGTCTTTGTATCCACACCTTCACTGTGGAGGATACCATGTCTAAGGGAGGGGTTGACGGCCCGCCATGATTTTGAGCACGCCACAGCACCCTAAACCCTCCACCTCAAATGCAGCATTCAGATGAATAATCAGCCCATTCTGAAAAAAACTTACAACCCCCAAATCTGGGTTGGCCCTGGTATTCTGATCACCCTAATCGCGTTAACCGGGCTGATCTCTTACTCTAATATACTCAATAATTTTTTCCTATCCGATGATTTTGTTCTGATTGCCCTTTTAAAAGAACTTGGCCCCTTTGGCTTGTGGGTCAATCAGCAACATGGTCAATCTCTATTCTTTCGACCAGTGCTGAATTTGATCAGTTTCCTGGACTATCAACTCTGGCAGACTCAACCCTGGGGATATCATTTGACCAATCTGATTTTTCATGGGTTGAATGGACTATGGGTGGGGTTAATTGCCCGATTTCTAACGGGCAATTTGCAGATTGATCGCCCCTTCAAGCAATTTCTCCCCTATCTGGCGGGATTCATCTTTTTATTACTGCCCAGTCACAGTGAACCGGTATCCTGGATTTCTGCCCGTACGGATGTGATTTCCACCGGGTTTGGTCTGGTTTCCTTCGTCACCTATCTAAGCTATAAACATACTCGCCGTCCTAGCTGGCTGTTCCTTTCCCTGAGTTTATTTCTCGGGGGATTGCTTTCAAAAGAATCTCTGGTGACTTATCCGGGGCTGATTTTTTTGTATGAGGGCTATGGATTGGGATCTAGAAAATATCAGCGGAGAATTTTTCGCACCGGGCTGATTAATTTTGCTTTTTATCTGGTTGTTTTAGGGGTTTATTTGGTGTTGCGCTTCTGGAAGTTGGGAGAATGGATCGGTGGCTATGGGGAAGATATTCATCTCAACTTTAACCCGGGCCAGGTATTACAAAATCTAGTGATTTACCCGACTCGAACCTTTATTCCTCCACAATTTGGATCGAATTTAGGGCTTTGGGTAATTCTATTGATTGGTTTGATTCTCCTGAGCATTTCCTGTGGAATTCTATGTATCTGGAGACGACCGGGATCAGCAGAAATCCCCAAATTGCAAGGGTTCTTGGTGCTTGCGTTTGGTATCATTGTTCTACCTGCGATTACGGTTTCTGTCTCCACCTGGGATACTCAAGGGGAGCGCTATCTCTATTTTGCTTCGGCTTTTGCGGCTATTCATCTGGGGATTATTTTGATTGTTCTCTGTCTGAATGTCTGGCCTAAAATTCAGTTGGCTCTGGTGATTTCATCCGGGGTTTTACTATGGTTTGGGTTGTCCCTTTATCAAGTCAATCAGAACTGGGCGATCGCCTCCCAACTCAGCCAGAACATTCTGACCAGTGTGCAAAACTTGCCTCAAGATGTTGTACTGATTACCAGTTTGCCGGATAACTACAGAGGAGCTTATATTTACCGCACCGGCCTGATTCAAGCCCTGAGTTTATTGGATCAAAGCAACCGCTTCAACGTGCAATTTCAACGGGAGATTACGGATCAGGGTATTGAACGGGTGGGATTTTATACGGATCAAATTCAAATCATCATGCACCATAGTATTGATCTGCCGGATGATCAGGTTACTGCTGTAATTCAGCCCTCCAATCGCTATCAATTACAACTCTCCAATCCTCAAACAACATTTCTAGCCTGGAAAAAAGATCCCTTGGTCACTCCAGATTACGAGGTGATTGATTTACGACCGGGTCAATATATCCTGCAATTGAAGAATCGAGCTAGAGCAAAAGATTTGGTGATTTATTCAGCCGGAGAATTGCTGCCACTCCAATTCAGCCGGACAGCCCCCGATGACCCAATCAAATCTTGAGAACTTACGGCAGCGATTTCTGCGATTGTCCCTGGTGAATGTTGTTTCTAACCTGATGGTTCCCCTCGCCAGTCTAGTGGATATAGCCTTTCTAGGCCATTTGGTGGAGATTGACTATCTGGCGGGAGTTGCCCTAGCGGCGGTGCTATTCAAATATCTTTACTGGACTTTCGGTTTTCTGCGAATGGCTACCACGGGATTAACTGCCCAGGCCCAGGGTCAGGGGGATTCAGAGACGGTTTGGTTGATTTTGCTGCGAAATCTGCTGGTGGCTTGTGGGATAGGATTACTGATTTTAACTTTGCAAGATCCCTTGAGAAAACTGGGGTTTTGGCTGTTGAGTGCTACCCCTGAGGTCAAGGCTGCCGGAGTAGCCTACTATAACGCTTTGATCTGGGGAGCCCCGGCAACCTTGATGAATTTTGTGTTCCTGGGATGGTTTCTCGGTCGGGAACAGGGAGGTCGGGTGTTTTTACTCTCCCTGATTGTTAATATTAGTAATGTGGTATTCAACTACTGGTTCATTGTTCGATGGGATCTGGCAAGTGCTGGGGCTGGATGGGGAACGGCCCTGAGTCAATATCTGATGTTATTCACGGGACTGTTTTTTCTGGCCCAGGAACAAGCTTTTGGCCAATTTCAGCAAGCCATTCCAAGGCTTTGGGATCAGACAGCCCTGAGGGTATCATTTGCTTTGAACCTGAATATTCTGATCCGAACTTTTGCCCTAACTACAGTATTTGCCCTATTCACCAACTTTAGTTCAGCCCTGGGAACTGAGGTGTTAGCTACCAATGCCCTGCTCCTGGAAGCGGTGACACTCTCGGCTTATTTTCTGGATGGCTTAGCCTTTGCGACGGAGAGTCTGGCGGGTAGTTTTCAGGGAAAAGCGTCTCCTGGGGAATTAGCCTGGTTGGCGCGCTGGTCGGGGGGATGGAGTCTGGGGTTGGGATTGGGGTTGGCGTTACTGTTTATTAGTGCTCCAGAATCATTATTTCGGCTTTTGACTGACCATGAAGACGTGATTGCAGGAGTTCAGCAATATGTTTTGTGGCTTTTGCCGATTCTCGGGTTTGGCTCCCTGGCATTTATGCTAGATGGTTATTTTCTGGGGTTGACGGCAGGAAAAATTCTCCGGCAGGGCACTGTAATTGCTGCGGTGATTAGCAGTATTCCCATGGTTCTGGGGGCAAAAGTCATTCCCAATCCTCATCTCCTCTGGTTTGCCTTGGCTGTATTCATGTTTTTTCGCATGGTGACTCTAGGAATCAGGCTACCTGCAACCTGGAGATAGTTTGACTGGACTAGCCGGAGAGCACAGTGAAGGATGTCTGTGTAACCAAAAAAGCAGGTGTCTGGTTCTTGACCCCTAAATAACTGCTATAGCGATTCCCAATCACGCGAGGTACAGATTTGAGAGGTGGCGCACTGCGCCGCCACCTCTCGTACTCCAGCAGCTTTGGAAACGCTGTAAAATACTATCTACGTTTGAATCAGCCCAGCTACTTTATCTGAAGTTTTAATCTAATCTAAAGTCCAGGCCGGATGCTGTAACAACGCCTCAATCACCCGCACCCCTCGCAATTGGTTGGATAAAGGTAAATGCCCTGGGGGCGCACTCAAATCCCAGGTAAATTCTTGAGGATACCGAGTCCAACCGCTAGGTTTACGCCAGTTGATCTTTGACCATAGCTTCTCCCAGTTTTTATCCAGACTCAGCCAGAGTTTGCGCTGAACGGAATAGCCAAACTTTCCTTCAGAGTAAACTCGCCACAGGGTATCCAGGGTCTGGAGATCAACAGGGGGGAATTGCTTCACCTCTGAAAAGTACAGCCATCCTCGCTCAACAGCTTTTGGCCCGGCTAGCTCACAGAGTTTTTCCAGGGTGAGCTTGTCGGCAGCTTGAAATTTTAGCTGCACTAGTAAATCTTGCAGCGGGCTATAGTCAATCCCAACAGTGGAATTTAAGGGAACTAACCCCCTGGGAAAGTGGGATTGGAGAGCCTCAACCACCTCGGGGGCAACAATTTGGGCGAGTAATTGATAGGCTTTACCTGCGATCGCCCCAGGCGGATGAACCTGACTTTCCACAAGAAAATTGATGAGCTCCTGCCATCCTGGGGATCCAGCTTCAGCCAACTGTTGAATTATAAGCAACTGGTTTTTTGCGGAATCTGTGTTTAGCTTGGAGCGAAGTTCAGTAATATCTGTAGGCATACTTGATTCCGGGAACGGGTCACAGGTTGGGGAGGATCACTGCTTTTACTTTATTACTTTATTACTTATTATTAAGCTTCAATTCTCAGGTTTCAAGTTGATGAGTGAATCAGAATCTTCCCAACCTATGGGCTTCCCAAACTATAGGGGAAACTGATTTATTGCATCAGCGCCAGCAATGACCCGTTAATTATTCTACCGTTTAATGAGTCTGGATAACGGAGTCAGATTGCCGTCAATCCTAAGGGGTATTGAGTTTTAGGGCTTGGGGGAGAGATTATTTCTGATTCTTACTGGAGATCATTCAAGGGTACAAATCCTTGTAGAATGGGACTTGAAGTTCAGGATTTGCGATTGCCTGATCGGCTACGGGATGCAGAGCTCAGGTCAGTTTCAAGCTGATCAGTTCAAGTTCAGGTTCTACTCTAGAATCAAATCACTTAAATACCCGTTTAAATCGTTTAAATGCAGGTTCCCCTAAAAGTTCAAATGGTTTATCTTTCTCTCTAAGTTCGATCCCGGGTTGTTTTTTCAGGCCATGACCCAAAAAGTAATGCCTGGGCGGGAAGTATTTGAGGAACAGTAAAGATGAAAATCAGCAGATATAACGATTAAGAGCAGACAACAGATGGTTTTAGCTGGCGAGTCTCCATTAACTCCTTCAACGACGTTTGATTTATCTACCTATCTGACACAGCGCAAAGCTCTGGTAGAAACCGCACTAAATCATGCGATTGAGATTGTATATCCAGAAACAATCTATGAATCGATGCGCTATTCCCTGATGGCCGGGGGCAAGCGGTTGCGCCCGATTTTATGTTTGGCGACCTGTGAGCTGACTGGGGGAACCCTGGAGATGGCCATGCCCACCGCCTGTGCTGTGGAAATGATCCATACGATGTCCCTGATCCATGACGATTTGCCGGCCATGGATGATGATGATTACCGTCGGGGAAAACTCACCAACCACAAGATCTATGGAGAGGATATCGCAATCCTGGCAGGAGATGGGCTTTTGAGCTATGCCTTTGAGCTGGTGGCCACTCAAACTGAAGCGGTTCCTGCCCAGCAGGTTTTACAGGTGATCGCTCGGTTGGGTCGAGCGGTTGGGGCAGCCGGCTTAGTTGGAGGTCAGGTGGTGGATCTGGCCTCTGAGGGCAAGAAGGATATTTCAGAAGAAACGCTGACCTTTATTCATACCCACAAAACTGGGGCATTGCTGGAAGCCTGCGTGGTTTGTGGAGCAGTATTAGCGGGGGCCTCGCCCACTAAACTGGGCCATCTATCTCGCTATGCTCAGCATATTGGACTGGCATTTCAAATTGTGGATGATATTCTCGATATTACGGCAACCCAGGAGGAATTGGGCAAAACCGCTGGAAAAGACCTAGTGGCTCAAAAGGCAACCTATCCGAGTCTATGGGGTCTGGAGGAATCCCGCCGCCGAGCTGAGGAATTGATCACTCAAGCCAAGACAGAATTGGTTCCTTTTGGAGAAGCGGCTATGGCTTTAGGGGCGATCGCAGAGTATATTGTCAGTCGGAGCTATTAGAGGTATCTAGTTCCCATGCAGGACTTTGGCAACGTCTTTCAAAATCAAGTCCTTTGGGTGGCGCTGCTCGCCTGTGTCAGTGCCCAAGCCTGTAAAATCGTAGTGGAGCTGGCTCAGCATGGCAAACTCAATCTGCGGGCTTTGGTGACAACGGGGGGAATGCCCAGTGCTCACTCCGCCTTTGTTGGGGCGCTGGCAGCTAGTGTGGGTCAGTTGGTGGGATGGGAAAGCCCGGAATTTGCGATCGCGGTGGTGTTTGCTGTGATCGTGATGTATGATGCCGCCGGAGTCAGACAAGCAGCGGGGCAGCAGGCTCGAATTCTCAATCAAATTCTTGATGAACTATTTCAAGAACATCCCCAATTCAATGAGGATCGGTTGAAGGAGTTGCTGGGTCATACTCCATTCCAGGTGATCGTGGGTCTATCCCTGGGCATTACCATTTCTATTCTGGCACTTTTGGGTCAATGTTGATTTTAGAGTGCCGGAAGACTGAATAGCTCAAAAATCTGCCGACAACAGAGCTTGAGCCGATCTATGGCTTCAGGGATGGGTTGACTTTGTCCAGTGAAACTCCAGTTATCGACTGTTGAAACTTGCCATTGCTGACCGCGATGATCGTAGCCTGCGGCTTCGATGCCAATCACCCGGCGATCGCCCTCCACTGGATCTTGGTAGAAGCGAATTTGAATCAGAATACAACGGCTTTGTAAGGCCCGACTGCGACCCGGAAAGTTGAAGCCAATGTCAATTGAGTCTGGATCGATGAATTCGCGGGTCTCTGGATCGTTCATCCAGGGCTTCAGGTCAACTCGGACATCCGGAAACTGAGCCTTGAATAAATTGACAACTGAGGCAATTTTGCTAGCTAGTTCAAGAGTATTGGCTTGTTCAGCAGCATTCACCATTTGTAACCCCTCAAATCAGCTTTTCTAGAATATTTCTAGAATATAGCAGTCCTAAATCAATCCTTGAGTCAGTCTGACTCAGTAGGGGGTCGCGTAATTGGTTGTTAAATGGAAGGGGGTCTAGGGCTTTGCCCCCTTCACCCCCCATCAATCTTCCAATTCATTCTTCCAATTCATTGCGTCAAGCGACTGATCACAAATTGCTGCTTGACAACATTGAGATTTCAACTCTGAAGAACATCAATCAGATTCCTTGATGTTTGAGCTATTGATGGGGGGTCTCTAATACCAATTCTCTTTAATATTGCTACAGATAGGAACCTGAAAAGCAACGCGCTGCAGTGCGCTCTGGGTTTTGTGTCATGCCAATTTTAAGAGTTGGTATAAGCCCCAAATTCCCAGTTCTGATTTTCAGCTCAAAATTTATAGCCAGTCTTAGAATGAGAGCAAGAGGAGTTTGTCAAAAACTTTCAAATCAGGAGGCCACGACAGGTGAACAGGGCAACAATGGTTTCAGGTTTTGCTGCATTATTTGCCACTCAAGTTAGCATGGCCACGGTATTTGCCCAGGTCTCAGGGGCATCCGCCAATGACATTGTCTGTCAATTTAAATATAGAGTTGGGGCTGAACCATGGGTACTGACTGAATCCAGTGCCACTACCCGAATACAGGCCCGGAAAAAGCGGAACAATGACATTGACTATCTGGAAAAAAAAGCCAAGGAGGCTGGATTGTCGTTTGATGTTAGGCGGATTCCCTGTCGCGATCCCTGGGGAGGTGACAGCGGCAAGCCAGATGACTAGATTGATCCAAGGAGCCTAATTGATCTTCTGTTTCAAGCTGGCAAATTGTTGGGCAAATCCTCCCGATATTTTTTGTGGGTCTGGGATGATCGGGGAATCGGGAGGGGGAAAACCTAGAGGTTTTGCTGAGGAGCTAACTTTAGGAGGTTCCAAGCTGGCGCTTCCAGACTCAGCCTGACTGAGATAGGCCAAAACAGCTTTACTCTGAAGCTTGATCACGAATCGGGCCGCCGCCCCAATACTATCAAAGTCTCCCAGGGCTTGAATCTCCTGAATTGTCGCCAACAACTCCTCAGACACGCGAAATCGAATCTCGGGTTTTAGATTTGCTTTTAGATTTGCTTTTGATACTGTTGAATTTGCCATCCCTTATCTTCCTGAAACTTGCTTGAAAACAGCGATCGCCCAAAACATCCAGTCCAAAAGAGATTCTAGGCGGTTTCAACCAGTTTGAGCTGGCTTTGTTCGGGCTCGGTTTGAGGTGGATACAACAATCCCATAACATTGCAAAATTGAGGATTGGAGGGAATTGCAAAGTAATCGTTATCTGCAATTAGATCCTTGATTAAATTAGCAGAACCTCCGGTCAAAATGACTCGACCCAAACGGTCAAAATAACGCTGCCATCGGGTCTCAACTTCGCTAAGAATTCCACTAAACCACTGTTCTAGATAATCTTCGTAGTATTCGGCAAAACTAGCACCGGTTGTCCCGTAATATCGACTTCCGGATTGCAGGGCATTCATCACCGTTTCTAGTTTGGGAGCATCGCCTTTGTTGGCATTCACTAGGCGAGGATCCGCTGCAATTAATGAGGCGAGATGGTAAGTTCCCCCAACTTTGAAACTGGATGAAGCATCCTCGATCGGTTCTCCAGATTCATCAATCAACACCAGATTACAAGTCTTGCCCCCCAGATCACAAATTCCAGTCAAGGTATCAGGAACAGTTAATCCCTGGTGACTGGCTAACCAGAATGTGCCTAAACCTTCGGGATAAATTTTCACATCCCGAATCATCAGTCTGATCTCTTCAGAGTTGCGGATATATCGATGTTCTCCCAGAAAGGCACTTTTGATATTCTCAACGGCTGTCTGATCCCGTAGTTCTGGCAAACTGGTTACCAGGCAGTCAATATCAATAAATGGCTGACCATTTTTGGGTTTAAAAGCCAACAATCCTAACCGCAAAGCCACTTCACTTTTTTCATAGTTCATGGTAGCTCTATAAATGTTTTTGTTCCGGGCTGAACTTCCGGCAATCCAGGCTTTCCCCACCAGATTTTGATTGATGATGTGATTGCATCTTCTGTACTCAATAATGGCGCTTTGAACATTGACTTTTGGTCTGGATTTTGAAACCAGATCAGCAAACACTGAATCAAATGCCACTGGCTGTTGGCCAAGCTGATACATTTTTGGATGCCGATATCCAATATCTAAGGATATTCTGGTCATATATTTGTAATTCCTGAATAGAGATTTTTAATTCAATTTCAACTTCAGATTCAACTTCAGATTCAACTTCAAGCCCATCTCAAAGTAGAACCCTACAGGTTTTCAACCTCAACAGCCTGGGCTCTGTGCTTACCGTTGTTATTTTTGTAAGCGGGGGTGGGTTCATCCAAACGGGAAAAATGTTCAGTATTCCTCTCGTCTTCGAGTTCCAGGCTTTCAGCGACAATGTCCTCCAGGCTCAAACCCGTCGCGTGGGCTAGGTTCGTAATAAACCACAGACAATCCCCGAGCTGCTGAGTCAGTTTGTTGAGGTTAGCGTCCTCCAGGCTTTCGAGTCGCTTGGTTTTGGCATTAATCTCTCGGACTTCCTGTTCTAAGCCAATGGCACAAAATTTGAAAAACTTAATCGAGGCTAATCCCTGACGAGTAGCCCGGTATTGATAATCTCTTAAATCCATGGTTAGTGTTCCACCGCAAAGCTTGACTCATAATTCAATATTAGCAGATTTGGCGAAAATATCAACCTCGATCCCGCCAAAATTTGCATCATCACGTCATCAAGCGCTTGATTTGGGTGAAGATCTCCTGCTGCTCCCCTGAGTCAAGAAGTTTGGCGGCGGAGATGAACCTGAAAAAATCTCTCTAAAGTCTATCGGCTCTGGTCAACAAGGGTACAATCACCAGTGTGATTTTTGAGAGGGTAAGGTCTGAGTGTGTTAGGTCTGAGAGCCACATTCATCAGTCAGGCACAACCACCACTAATAACAAAAACCCCCTTTCTCAGTTGTAACAACCTGAAAGGGGGAACGAAATGGATTAAATCTGGGCTGGATCAGAACTTGCTGCCCCTGGAAGTATCGGTTTAGCTAGCTCAACAACCAACCCATACCAGTTCATAGGACTTAAATTGAATCCCCTTAGGGCGCTAGAGCGTTGCCTCTGAGCAAGCTAGCCAGGGTTTTTGCCGTGACTTTCATCTGGATCAGGGGATTCATTGGAACCACGGTCTTGTACAAATAGCTGTCAAAGGTCATTTTCTGCACATCCAGATCAGAGCACATTTCAACGAATGCCTCCCGGGTAGCATCAGTGCGATAGAACACCCGCTGCAAAATATCCAGCACTAGATAAGTCATGCCATATTTCTTGTCCCAACGCTTGATATAGAGCTTTAGGTCAGCTTCTGTCGGAATCTTTGCCCCACTGTTAGAGGTTTCTACGATGGTTTCAGCACACATCCGTCCAGACTTGGCGGCAAAATAAATCCCTTCTCCAGAAGACTTGGTGACAGTTCCAGCAGCATCTCCCACCAAGGCGACTCGACCCACCACTCGGCGAGGACGGGGATGTTCAGGAATGGGATGGGCTTCAACTTTAATGATCTTGCCCCCAGCAATCCGGTGAGCGGCCCGAGCCCGAATTCCAGCCTGAAGCTGCTTAATCCGAGCCTGGTTGACCTTCATGGTGCCAGTGCCTACGGCCACATGGTCATACTTGGGAAATACCCAGGCATAGAAGTCCGGAGAAACGTCATTGCCGACATACATTTCTGCCCGATCTTCGTAATAGGCCATTTTGTCTGCCGGAATCCGAATCCGCTCCTGAAAGGCGATCGCATAGTTGTAATCCCCGGCATCAATCGCTTTAGCCACCCGAGAGTTAGCCCCATCGGCCCCGATCACCAAATCCACCTTCAGGGTTTTGGCAATACCAACCCCATCAGTGCCTTCAGCATGATCATTGTAGTGAATGACATAGGGCTGACTGCTCGTGGATGGAATATCCAGCTTATGAACCGTTCCATTAATTAACTTTGCCCCCAGGGCCGCCGCCCGATCTCGCATAAAGCCGTCGAGGACTTCCCGACGGCACATCCCAATGTATTCATCCTCGTTGACCAGATTGATATCCACTTCCCGATTTGAAGGGGATATCATTTTCATCTTGCGGACGCGGCGGTCAATGATTTCTGGAGGGAGCTCAAACTCATCCACCATGCAGAGGGGAATCGCTCCACCACAGGGCTTAGCGTTATCGAGCTTGCGTTCAAATAAATAGGTTTCAATCCCAGCTTTGACTAATGTTTCGGCAGCGGAGGAGCCCGCAGGGCCAGAACCAACAACAGCAACCCGTAGCGTCACAGGTTTTCTCCTTTATCAGATTGTTATCAGGAGTGATGGTAACACGGACAGCGCGGTCAGCGGTTTTCAATCTCCGGGTTTGTGATAGTTTGCAATAGTGCTTAACAGACTGCAATACATTTCTCCGGAAAACCCCGAAGACTCACTGATCAAAACTTTACAAACTTTAGTAAAAACTTTTACAAGCATCTTTACAAAAACTTTACAAGCAGCTTTACATAAAGGGGAGATTTGTAAAACTCGGCAATTTTTTCCGGAAGAACTGGCCAACCGTAGAATCCTTGGCCAGTTCACTTAACGTTTCAAACTTTTCAAACATCATGGGCAAAAGCATCCTCTTAGTCTCAGTCGGATTGACAACTGGATTGACAACTGTTTGTAGTTTCGGAGTCGGTATTCCGGGAAATGCCATCACTATTTCAAGTAGTGCCCGGGTTGCCAATTCCCCAACTACGGCGGGCGACGGACTTAAGGGGGAGTTTTGGGATGTTACTGGTTCAATTGCAAATCTAAGTGTAGCCACATCGGCGATCGCTGGTCGTTCGGCTGATGCTACGTTTACATCTACTGCTGTGGACTATCCAAATGGTTCTAGCAATGTCGTGTTTGACTCTAGTTCCCTGGCAAATTTGCTCGGGCAAGATGGGAACAGTTTAAGTGGGGTCACTCCGGTGAGCTTAACTGGATCAGTTTTCCGGTTTTCTGGCTTCATCAATATTCTGTCAAGCTTTGACAGTGACCCAGGCACTGACACGATTGATGTAGATTTCACCGTGGGTTCAGATGACGGCTTTCAGTTAAATATTGGGGGGAGCACGGTTTCAGAATTTACAGGTCTGAGACCGTTCAGCACCACATCAGGCATTGCCAGTTTTGCCGAGTCTGGACTTTATGCCCTGGAGCTAATTTACTTTGAGAACCAGTCTTTTACGGGGGTTGAGTTCTCTAGTCGCTTCAGTAATGGGATTGTGACAACGGGAGTGTTATACACATCAATATCTGATCCCGTGACTGCAGTACCCGAACCAATCACTCTATTGGGTTCCCTTTCGGCTTTGGGAATTGGAGCGTTATTCAAGCAACGTTTGCAGGAGTAAATTTGGCAATTTTGAGCTAGACGATTGCGTTTAGCACTGATTCTTGGGTAAAGTCTGAACCTGGTAGCTTAGTCTCCAGCCAGGCTTTACCGGGACTGATCTGAATCAAGATTCTGAACCAATATTCTGAACAGTCTAACGGGGCTGATGCACTGAAGGCAATTTGTACCAGGGTAAATCAGGATACCGATGATGTTCCCAATGATAGCCAAAATGATAGCAGGTAATAAAGGATAAAAAGACTGAATAATTTGTACTTCTTGCTCTGTGGCGATCGCTATATCCCGCTTTTGTAGTCCGATGGGGCAAAAATATTCCAAAGGTAAAAAGCTGCAGGGAACTGAGTAAAATTGGAAGCAACCAGAACAGAATTATATTGACCAACGAAACATTCAATCCGATAAAGATCCAGAAAACCACTGTCATACCAACAAATAATACCCAGGCTTGTTTACCCTTTTGATATTCCTTCATAAAACTTCCATACCAACCAATGAAATGACCAGGATTTTGGGGATGGAAATCTGGATCAAGGTCACTAGCCGGATGGCGATGATGTAACCGATGGTTTTCAGCCAAAACTTTATAGAGGAGCCATGCGTATAAAAAGGCAGTGATATTGCCAATAAATTTATTAACCTGTGGGCTGCTAGAAATAGCACCATGAATGGCTTCATGGGTTATGATAAAAAGGCCAGTATGTAAAAAAGATCTGACTAGAACTCCCACAACAATTAACATTAAAGGGACTTGAGCCAGATCGAGTCTCAGGAAGATGGCCAAACTGATTAGCCAGAGGAATATGATTATGTTGGCTATGACCAAGCCAAGCCAAAGATCAGTCTGAGCAAGCTTCAAAGTCAGTGTTGAGTCATCAGGCATAAAATTTCCAATCAAATTAAAATAATCTGGTAAACCAATTCAGTCATCGCTAACCACTAGCTGCTGTAGCCATCAAAAATGATTCGCGAGATTTCTGTAGCTCAGGCTTCTAGTCTGGTGGGCAAAATTTCCGCTCCGCCCTATGATTTAAGCTGGGTTACTGTAGTTTCCTATCAGCTTGCTTACTATCCTGCCGACTAGAATTTCTGTAAGTGATTTTAGTGACCCGATCATAAACTCCTTGAGCATTGTCACCGATTACTGATCATCCGTGACTCAGGTTGCCCGCGAATCACCGTCAAGCACTAGCCCCAACAGACGAAAGCCAACTGTTGACTATAGCTTAACAAAACTTCACATAAATCACACTGTCCCAGAATAAAACCCCTCGAGTTCCATTGTGGGTTTAGTTTGCCCCTGCCACCTGATCCCTTTTCCTCACACCTCCTCAAATTGCTCGATAGGAAGGAACTAAGTCAGAACCTGGGGAAGTTTTACCCTTAGGGCAGGGGGTCAATTTTTGGGGATGCTTTTTGCCCGGGTCATATTAGACGATTGGGTGATAGTTCTGCACATCTTGCAATGCAGAGGCATCTTTCAAATCTTTGATCACACTAAAGCTACCATCGGTCTCTAGAATAACGGCATCAACCTGATTGACATCGCCAATTCCATGATTGCGAATGGCTGATAGAATTTCCCCTTCCGTCACCCGCTCATTTGAGGGCACTCGATTTAAACTGACCTTTGTGGAACAGTAATGTAGGCTCCGCTTTGATTAAAGTCTGTACCATAGGAGAACGCACGGCGAGCCAGGTAATTAAAAATTGATAGAGGACTAAAATACCAAAACCTAGACTGGCTTGAGCTAGAGATGTTTCCTTTGAAAGAATCATCGATGCCAGCACAGATCCAAAAGCAATTGTTACTACAAAATCAAAAGAATTCCACTTCGATAGGGTACGTTTGCCAGAGATTCGAAGCAGGAAAACAATAATAACATAACCTAAACTTCCGGCTAATAAAGTATGACCCAGGGAAGACCAACTATTAAACATTTGCTTTTACCTCAGATAAATTTGCTTGCAATTAAACTTGCAATTAAAATTTAAATTTTCTACGGCTTGAGAGAGCCTTAGCCTCAACCGAATCAAAGCCATAGTCAATCTAAAATTTCAATCTAAATTTTGCTGATCACCTTTACTGATCACTATTTATAAATTAAATTAGGAAAATTCCTGGCAATTAACCTCTGTCCGTAGATACATATAGCCATTAATAAAAGTAGGTTTTACCTCAATTCTTCACTAAGTTTATGTAGAATTCCTTTCTTTTGCAGGATATGTAGCGCTGAACTTTCCTGATAGGCTGTATCCACAGACTGAGCATAAGGAAAACCCCCGTGAAATTTGGCAGGTTGGTTGGGTTTGTTGCATTGTTGCTAGGGCTTTATTTGCTCTGGTACATTCGGTTTATTCTGCTATTGGCTCTATCAGCAGTCGCTTTAGCCACCGTACTCAACCGTATTGTGCGACAATTCGCTCACTGGCATCTGAAACGGGGAGTGGCTATTGTGATTACCCTGGCTGCGATCGCGCTTCTCGTTGCCGTCATTCTCACTATTGCTATTCCCCCCTTTATCAATCAAGTTCGTCAATGGCTAGATCAGGCTCCGATTGATGTAGCTCGGATTAGTGCATGGCTAGAAAAGATAGACCAGCGATTACCGATTGAATGGTCAGATCAATTGCAACAACTTGACATGTTCATTCGTGATATTCCCAAGATCGGCAGCAGTATTTTCAGCAATTTCTTTTTAATTTTCAGAGGAATGCTGTCTTTTCTAATCAATTTTTTGCTAGTGTTAGCTGTCACAGTTATGCTATTGGCCAATCCTCGGGCTTATCGCCATGGTTTTGTCCTGCTATTTCCCCAGTTTTATCGCTATCGCACTCAACAAATTCTTGACCGTTGTGAACAGTCATTAGTGGCTTGGGGAATTGGCATTGTCTTCAATATGGCTATCATTACGGTGATGAGTTTTATTGGCCTGGCTGCCATTGGTATTCCTCTACCCATTGGCAATGCTTTTATTGCGGGCCTGTTGACCTTTATTCCCAATGTTGGCCCAGTCTTAAGTGTGGTTCCTCCTGGCATTCTGGCATTACTGGAGTCCCCCTGGAAAGCGATCGCTGTCATTATTCTCTATGTTGTAATTCAACAGGTTGAAGGAAATTTGTTAACACCCCTGGTAATGAAACGCCAGGTTGCGTTGCTCCCTGCCATAACTTTAATCTCCCAGGTCATCTGTGGCTTCTTATTTGGTTTTCTAGGGTTGTTTTTGGCATTGCCATTAGTTGTGATCGGTCAAGTCTGGGTCAAGGAGTTATTAATTAGAGATATTATGAATGTTTGGTACAGGCAGGATCCAGAAACCCATCTGGGCATTAACACGATACACATGCCACAAATTTTATTCCCTGAGGACTGAAAAGAAATTAGAAATATCCGTCAAATTGTTGCTTTTCTATTCCTATTCCTGATGTATCAAATTTGTTGAAGCCAAAATTTAAACTGATACTCGCTAGCGGTAGGGGGGTTGAAGGCTGATGCTATTCTAAGTAGGCTATGCCTGGTTGGTTTTGCAACTGCATTTTTCCTGGGTAGTGGACTGTACTAGTTTTGGAACTAAAACAATGAAGATTTCTTGTTGGACTGGAAACGAAAGCCACACCTCTTATGAAGCCAATGGAATCGTATATGTGATGAGTGAGGGA
The DNA here is from genome assembly GCA_012033335.1 of Oscillatoriales cyanobacterium RM2_1_1. Taxonomy (GTDB): domain Bacteria; phylum Cyanobacteriota; class Cyanobacteriia; order Cyanobacteriales; family Microcoleaceae; genus JBHJGO01. Next base: position 9,678 of record JAAURB010000015.1, on the reverse strand, counting down.
TTTGAGACACAAATCTGTAAAGCCGCAAGGGAGGCCGCACTGATCCGTCAGCAATTGTGGGAAGGGAATAACCGAAATCATACATGGGTCGCTTCACAATATGAGCTTGCAGAGGGCTCTATTTTAAAGTTCTGGGCGACTTTACGACACAAAGGGAAGGTGGAAGCAGGGGGTGGAGTTTTTATGAAACTAGACTCAAAGCAACCCTTGACCCGAGTTACGATGAAGGGTTCAAATTACAAAGATCGTCAGGGATGGATTGAAGGCCAGTTTTTGATCCTACCCCACACTGAATTCAAGATTCAGCGCAAGCTAATCCAATATTATCAAGCTGAAGTTGTGGTGGAGAGGCAACAGGCTCAGACTTCAAAAGGGACTCTACCTCCTGCTAAGCCTTTAGAGATGCTGACAGAATCTTTGCTGTGAAAACTCCCCCATTATGCTCCGCCGTGAATAGGGGCTTCTGAATTCCGCTCGACCCTGATCGGAGCATCTATCAAGCTGAGGAGTGATCGGATTGTTCAAGTCCGAACAGTAATTCCCTATCCAACGAAATAGAAGCGAATGCTTTTGCAAGTTTCAGCTCCTGCTCATCTGCGGGGTATAGTTTTACCTGAGTTACTCACCTCATCAGTTCTTAGAGTGAATTGAATTCAGTACGCCATAAAAACTGATGAGTTGTTCAATAGTGCTGCATTGGCTCTCATCTGGTGACTCGCTGCAAAGCATTTGAATAGTGGGGATTCCTGCCGATTTGCCAAAAAAAGGGAGTCTAGCAAAATGGCTAGACTCCTGAAACCTGACTTGAGAATTGAAATGGCTCTGAAGGGTGATTTTGAATCACCCGATCAACAACGCATCATTTCAAAATCAAACCTGTAGAAACTGAATCTGGAAACTAAACCCGCTCTTCAGCCCGACTGGTTTTATCTCCAATTTTTTGGTAGAAGCCCCATTCAAGCTGTTCTTCAGTCATTTCAGGGTCAATCCCAGCAAATACATCCCGGAAGATGGTGCGGGAGCCATGCCAGATATGCCCAAAGAAGAACAACAAGGCAAAGCAGGCATGGCCAAACGTGAACCATCCCCTTGTACTCGTCCGGAATACCCCGTCCGATCCTAGGGTTTCCCGATCAAACTCAAATGGCTCACCTTTCTGAGCAAAGCGAGCGTACTTCTTCACTGTCGGGGCATCTGTGAAGGTTTGACCATCTAGATCTCCGCCGTAAAACGAAACGGTAACTCCAGCCTGCTCAAAACTATAGCGAGATTCTGCACGACGGAAGGGAATATCCGCCCGAATCACGCCCTCGTTGTCAGTGAGAATCACAGGGAAAGTTTCGAAGAAGTTGGGCAACCGTCGAACGGTTAGTTCACGACCATCAACATCTTGAAACACAGGATGACCCGCCCAACCCTGGGCGATGCCATCTCCCTGAACCATGGGGCCAACCCGGAATAAACCCCCTTTAGCGGGGCTGTTGCCCACATAGTCATAGAAGGCCAACTTTTCAGGAATCTTCGACCAGGCTTCAGATAGACTAGTACCAGAGGCCAAGCTGGCCTGTACCCGTCGCTGAATTTCCTGCTGGAAGTAACTCTGATCCCATTGGTAACGAGTCGGGCCAAACAACTCAATTGGAGTGGCTGCTGAGCCGTACCACATGGTTCCGGCGACCACAAAGGCTGCAAAGAAAACCGCCGCAATACTACTGGCCAGTACAGTTTCGATATTCCCCATTCGTAGCGCTTTGTAAAGTCGCTGCGGGGGACGAACGGACAAGTGAAATAGACCCGCGATAATACCCACAATGCCCGCCGCAATGTGGTGGGCAACAATTCCTCCCGCATTGAACGGGTTGAATCCTTCCGGCCCCCAGGATGGAGCAACCGGCTGAATACTTCCCGTCAATCCATAGGGATCAGAAACCCACATTCCTGGCCCAAATAGCCCGGTTTGGTGAAAGGCCCCGAAGCCAAAACAGAGCAAGCCCGACAGAAACAGGTGAATCCCAAACATTTTAGGCAAGTCCAGGGCAGGTTCCCCAGTTCGAGGATCCGTAAACAGTTCTAAATCCCAGTAGACCCAATGCCAAACCGCTGCCAAAAACAGCAAGCCTGACAAGACAATATGGGCCGCTGCCACCCCTTCAAATGACCAGAAGCCAGGGTTGATCGCAGTATCTCCGCTGACAACACTCCAGCCTGACCAGGATTGAGTGACCCCAAGGCGGGCCATAAATGGCATGACAAACATGCCCTGTCGCCACATCGGATTGAGAACCGGATCAGATGGATCATAAACAGCGAGTTCGTAGAGTGCCATCGAACCCGCCCAACCTGCTACGAGAGCAGTGTGCATGAGGTGTACGGAAATCAGCCGTCCTGGATCATTCAGAACTACTGTGTGTACACGATACCAGGGTAGTCCCATTGACTACGCTCCTCCTAGATTTAGTAAGGTCTACTTTGTTATAAATTTGCGATTCGATACCCGTTGAACCAATCGACCGCTCAAGATTGAGTAATCTGAGCTTACGTTAAAGTTTTTAACGGGGCTTTCGCATACATGAAACTTATCTTAAAAAGTGTATCGATACTTAGAGCCAATTGCAAGCCTCACCTGAGGTACAAAGTAACTCCAAGGGCATGATTCACAGGCCATTCAGACAAAATTTAATAGGTCAACTCGAACAAGATTATTAATCATTCTTTAGTAATCTGATTTGAATCTTGAATGGGGATGGTGAATTAGGATGGGGTATCTCGCCACAGCAGGGCTGAAGCCCCAGACTACAGACTTTAAAAAGAACGTCTAGAAGTTCTCATACAGAATTTCTACATCCATCTACCCTGATAACCGTCCTGATAAAGAAGCTGCGGAACCCAATTAAAACCAGATTCCGCAGGATTAATAGTCAAGATTAGACCGTTGTTAAACCAGAACCAAACCAGAGATAAGCTCAGCAACCCGGCTGATTAACCTGAACCTGCAATCCCTTGCCGTTCAACTTTCCAGCATTAATGAGTCGCGGCTCCGGAGGCAGGCACGTGCACATGGGCAGAGCGAGCCAGCTTCAGCCACCGCCCATCATCAGTGATGTATCCCAACTCCACCAGATAATCCCGATCGCTCTCATAAATCGGCATATGGCGATCGCAGTCTATCTCAGAACAATCAAATTCCCGAATACTATTGGCGGCTTGCTGATTGATATCAATCCCGGTCACGTCATACAGCCTCAGCTTCAAATCCCGGCCTCCCTGCTGTCTGAGAGTTGCTTTCTCCGCTTCCGGAATTTCCCAGTAGGCATAGACATCTGAAGCATCCCGAGGGACTAGAATAATCCGATCCCCATCGCTATGATCAACCAAGGGGTAGTTCAGGGCCGTTTCTCCCCGGGGCATGACCTGGGAGATTCCTAGAGCTGCAATTCCAGCGGTGGCCGCAGTAGCCATGGGAGCAACAGTTCCCACCCGGCCCTGGATACTATCCTCCAAGGGAGGGCATTGCGGCACACGAACATGCTCAGAACGAGCCACATTGACCCAGCGACCATCCTCTGTGGTATATCCCAACTCTGCCAGATAATCCCGATCATCTTGGGCAATCGGGATGTGCATATCCTGGGCAAAGGCCTCACAGTCAAATTGTTTCATGCTGTGGGGTTGCTGCTGGTTAATATCAATGCCTGTGACATCATACAGACGCAGGGCTGGGTGATTACCCGCCCGTCTGAGTACGGCCTCATCAGCATCAGACAATTCCCAATAGGCATAGGCATCTCGACAATCCCGAGGAGTCAGGATCATCTGGCTACGACGAGCCACTGGTGGGGGCGGAACCGCAGCCGGGGTAGTCGGGACAGGAGCAGGAGCAGCTTGTTCTCCCCGCCGCAACAATAACAGGGGCAAACCCAGCAACGGTAACAGCAAGAGCCACCAGGGAAATCCTCCCCGACGCTCTTCGGCAACAGCACTTTCAGCTACTCTGGCCTCCGGCGTAGTGGTAGCCACTGGGGTTTCAGTGGACTCAACGGTAGCTTCAGCAGTAGGGGTAGCTGTCGGGGTAGCTGTTGCCACGGGAGTTGGAGTCTCCGCTGGCACTACAGCCTGAGTTCCAGCCGCTTCAATCACGCCCTGGTTCTCAGGATTAGTAGCATAACCTAGATAGGCTGCGGCGTTAGGATTGGGTTCAGGGCCTCTGTACACATAGGCCAGGGGTTGGGAGAACGGATATCGCGGGTCATCGGGCAAAGTTTCATGCATCCGCACAATCCGCACCCCAGGCTGATTTTCTACCTGATCAACAATCGCATAACCAACGCCTTCTGGCCCTAGAGCCTCGATGACTGCAGAGGTATCATCACTCACCTGAACTGCATCTGGGCCAGCTTGAAGCGGAGCGTTCTGGAATACCGGGTAACTGGCAAAAGCCTGGCGAGTATCACTACTTTCAGACCGATCTACAATTCTGACCGGAGCAGATGGCCCACCGACCTGATCCCAATTTGTCACTTCCCCCCTGAAGATTTGAGCAAATTGATCAATGGTCAAATTGCCATCAAAAGGACTATCGGGTGAGACAATGATAGCGATCTTAGAGCGCCTGACGGGAACTTCTACCAACCCTTCAGCCTTCTCGGCATCGGTGAGGGGACGACCAATTGCAGCCAGGTCAACTTGGTCATTCTTCAGGGCTTGCAGGGCTTCATCAGTCCCAGTGTTGGACAGATTGACTTGGGCACCGGAATTTTGGCTTTCAAACTTCTGCTTTAGGGCTTCATTGATTTTCTCCATGCTGGAGGAACCATCAATGCTCACCTTTGTGACTCCAGCAATCCCTTCGGGCACCGCAGGAGTTGTCTCAGACTGGGCAAAAACAGGCTGAATGGTTAACAAAATGACCTGCAATTTGGGCACAGCCTCAAAACCTAACAATAGAGCCAAGGTTGCCAATACGGTTTGGCTAAATCGGGATAGTTTCATCAGGATAATCCTCCACGGGTTAGCAATTTGGGCATTGAAAATAGCAACTATCGAGTGGGATTGAGAAAACGGCCAGCAAATTTAAAGACATCCCCCAGATCGATATCTCCGTCGCGATCGCTATCTAAAAAGGCATTCATCAGGGGATTTCCCCCTGGAGCCCCAGGACGACCCCCCATACTCATCATGCCCATGACTGAAGAGATTAGCCCCGGCAGCATGGTTTGCAGAGTACTGGCATTCAGGCCCGTTTTCTGAGTCAAACCCTGAATCATTTGTTGTTGTAGTTGGGGAGTGATGAAAGCCGGTAATCCGATGCCCCCTGCACTCGCCCCGGTAAACTGACCGATCATGCCATCGAGGGCCGAACGACCGCCAGACATAGATCCTTGTTGCTTCAAAGCTGGCCCTAAGATGCTGCCGAGAGAAGACATGGCGGTTTGCATAGTTGAAGAACTGACCCCATGTTTGGCGCTCAATTGCTGGACACCGCCCATCACCTGACTGAGTTGGTCAACACTGCCACTCTGGTTTGGATCGTTGATTGATTTTAAAACGTCGAAGAACATTCCCATTGTCTTAAACCCTTGATAGTGATTAGAAATTTTTTCTCAGATTTTTCTCAGAGCAAAACTTCAGCCGATTTTAGGAAAGAAAAGTAATGAACTGATAACGTCCCTCCCTCATACTCAATCTATCCACCGATTTGAAGGACAAAAATGTCAAACTCAAATCGATACCAACCCCATCCCATGCCCTGAGATTGCAATTACTTTATCCCTCCAGATTCAATCTGCCTGATTTTCGTTATCTTTTTGTTATTTTTCATACCTATGCTAGTTTCATAATTTTACAAAGGATGTACTCCTATGGCTGAGAACTACACACCTGAGGAGCTTTCGGCAATTGCTCAGGCTCCAATGATGACGGGTATGGCGGTAGCGATGGTGGACATGGGAATTGTTTCAGTTGCGATCGAAGCAGCGGCCCTGTCCAAACAAATTGCTGGAGTGGCTCAAAAGTATCCCGATAACTCTGTTATCCAGTCCGTTTTCTCAATGGAAGCAATCAAAAGTGGCACGGTGAAAATGCAAAAACCAGAGGTGAAGCCAGAGGATATTAAATCTGGTGTTCTGGTAGACCAAGCCATTGACTCCATCAACAATGCCCTGCAGATTCTAGACGGTAAAGCCACCCCGGGAGAGATTCAGCAGTACAAGGAATTTGTCTATAGCTGTGGTGAGGCAGTGGCCAACGCCGCAGGAAGCGGCATGTTTGGCTCTGGAACCAAGGTAACTGAGGGAGAAAAAGTTGCCTTAGAGAAGTTCAAAACAGCGATCGCATAAATCATTGAAATCTGAGCAGAAATCTGAATTGAATCAACCCAGCTTGAGTTGAGCAAGTTGGAACTACAAGTTTGAACCCTAAGCCTGAAGTAGGTCTCTTGCCTGCCTAGGTTGGTTGTTTGAGTGGTAAAAATCTCACAAACATTTCTGATTGCTACCATTTCTGATTGCTACATCAATTATCCCGGCCATTTATACAGGAGCTTTGTCATGAAAAACGCAAGAATTAAGATCGCTACTGTTTTTGCTAGCCTGCTATTCGTGGTTAATCTCCTGGTTGGCGGGGCTGCCCAGGCACTCCCCCTGAGCACTCCTGCTATTCCAGCCACGATGACAGATAGCTTGAGCGACATGATGACTGAGGCTGTGACCTCTGCCGGTAAGAACTTCCTCAGTTCCGTGTTAGGCGAGTACACTAAGACCGCTGAAAGCAGCTTTAATGATAATTTCAGTACAGCTAAGCAAACCGTGAATGAGTTAGCGGATGAATTAGAGCGGGTTGCCGATCCCAATCTGAAACCGGCGGATCGGGACGCGCTTCTGCGTAAAATCAGTGATACTCAGAAATCCTTGCAGAAGATTGCTGCATCGTTCAACGGGCTAGCTGAAAATACAGAAAAATTTGATAACAAGCTTGAGGGATCCGTTGAGGACTTGCTGGCTAGCATCAAAGGCCCAGTTCGGGAGCAATTCACTAAAAATGAAGATGCTTTCAGTCAGGTTTCTAAGGCGCTGTCGGCGATCGCAACCAATGCCAGTCAGGTGGATACTGATAACCTGGGTAAAACCATGACTCAAGTTGGCGCTAGCATCAAATCGCTGAACCAAGCGTTTAATCTAGGAAGCAAAGCTCTACAAGCCGTTTCAGCCTTTGCCAGCTAAGGGATTGAGCTGAAAATACCTGACATTCTTTTCGGATAAAAGTCTATGGAGTTGGGTGGTTTTGAAGACCTTAAAATAAATAGTCTTGAAGGTATGGAAACGTGCCTTTTTTTTGTTGGCGTTTGGATCCCTGCAACAGATCCCTAATACCAACTCTTAAAATTGGCATAACACAAAATCCAGAGCATACCGCAGCATATTGCGTTCCAGGTTCCTATCTATAGCAATGTTAATTCGATCTAACAATTAATTACAATCACTAATCACAATCACCTACTTAGTTGTCTCCACAGGCTTGCCAGATTCTCACCAAGCCTTCATAGCTGGCTGTTGCCAGTTTTTGTCCGTCAGGGCTAAAAGCCACGGAGAAAATATCTCCCCGATGGGCGGCGGAGGTTTCCAGTAATGCACCGCTGTCCACTTCCCAAAAATCAAGATTGCCATCCCGATTCCCACTGGCCAATAACCGTCCATCGGGGCTGAAATCCAGGGAAAATACATCTACCTGATCTGCCCGTAGGGTACGTTTTAATTTCCATTGACCATTCTCGATGTGCCACAGCTTGATCATGCCATCCCGACTCCCGCTGGCAAGCAACTGACCATTAGGACTAAAAACAACGGTTCTGACCCAGTCTGCATGGCCTGACAATTGGCAGAGTTCCCGAGCCTTGTGCAAATCCCAGAGACGAACCGAGGTATCCCGACCGCCACTGACCAGAATTTGACTATTGGGGCTGAAGCTCAAGCCATAGACATAATCTGTATGACCCATCAGAGTATACCAGCGTTTGCCCTTGGTCATATCCCAGATTTCAATGGTGTTGTCACGGCTACCACTCGCTAGGAGTTTGCCATCGGGGCTGAAGCGCACCACTTCAACTCCGGCCTGATGCCCTGCCAGGGTATACCAGCGTTTGCCCTTGGTCATGTCCCAGATTTCAATGGTGTTGTCACGGCTACCACTGGCTAATACCTGGCTATCTGGACTGAAACTTAGAGAAGTTACCCAGTTAGTGTGACTGGTCAGGGTATACCATCGCCTTCCCCGATCCATCTGCCAGATTTCGATTGTTTGATCCTGACTGCCACTGGCGATCGTTAGGCCATCCGGACTGAATACCACGGAGGTAACAGCGCTGCGATGCCCTTTCAAGGTGTAAAGACAATCCCAGGATAGGCGCTGCAGGGGAGCAACTCGGCTGAAGTCTTTTTCTTTTCTAGGAGGTGGAGCAGTTTGGGATCGAGGAGAAGAGCCTACCTGGGGTTGAACGGGAGCAGGAGCACCAAAACTCCGAGGAGTAGGGGAGGTTGAATGAGAGACCAACTGCAGGTTTTTGAGGCTTCCAGGAGGAATACCACTCGGGTGTAGATCTTTGAGAACTGCCAGGGCAGAGGGATAGCGTTGGGCTGGAGCCATGGCCACCATTTTGTCCAGAATTTGACCCAGTCTGGCCTCAAAGTTAGAACCCTTCAGGTAATCTCGCCAGATCCACCGGTCTTCGTGGATATCAAACAAATCAAATGGAGAAATCTGAGTCAGCAAATACAAGCAAGTGACCCCCAGGCTGTAGAGATCACTGCCATAAATGGCCTGACCTCGAGTTTGTTCTGGGGCGATATATTCTGGACTGCCAATCACGGTTCCCATCCCTGGCAATTGGCCCTGGGTAACAACTTTAGCCGCCCCAAAATCAACTAACACCAATTCTCCGGGCCTGACTTGAATTCCAGTTGCACCCGATCCCAAACCACTGCGCCGAATGATATTAGCGGGTTTGATATCCCGGTGAATCACTTGATTCTGATGGACAAATGCTAACACCGGCAGCAAACTCTCCAAGAGCGCTCGGACTTGTGTTTGATCAAAAGCGCCTTGCTGTTCCAACTCCTGCTGCAAATTAATGCCATCAATGTATTCCTGGACTAAATATTGATTGCTATCCTGTTCAAAATGAGCCAGTAACTCAGGAACCTGCGGGTGTTTCCCCAGTTGATCCAGGCGAATAGCCTCTTGCTGAAATAGCTCTGCTGCTTTAATCGAGTTTTGCGCCCCCTGATTCTGGGGAAAAAACTGTTTGATCACACAGGGAGGACGGGAAGGTTTGTCTTCATCAACCGCCAAAAACGTTTTCCCAAACCCACCATGACCGATGGGTCGAATTGCTCGATATCGCTCTCGCAGTAATAGCTTGGCCCCACAAGCCAGACAAAATTTACTATCGTTAGAATTTTGAGGATGAGAACAGGCGGGATTGAGACAGTAACTCATGGGTTGGGAAAGTGGGTTGGAACAGTGAATTAGAACAACTACAAATTGGCATATTGTAGTTAGTCGTTGAGAATTTGACGTTAAGTAGCTTGAGGCAATGAATTAGAAGATCGATGGGGGGTAAAGGGGGGCACTGCCCCCTTCTTCTAGCCCGACCCTCCACTCCATCCAATTACATACTAACCTACA
>JAAURB010000106.1 GCA_012033335.1 Oscillatoriales cyanobacterium RM2_1_1 | reverse complement strand
TTAATTATCAACAACGAGGGATGGGGCTTGGTCAGGAAGGTGGCACTGCCCCCTTCAACCCCCTACATGTATCTTCTAATTAATTGTGCCTAGCTACTTACAACTACTTACTTAGTACAAAAATAAATCTTATGATCAGGCCGCAGACCGTAGTGCTGAATTGTGGCCCCATCCAGGGTATTAACATAGTCATCCACTTTTACGGTAAATCCTGCTGCCCTCAATTTGTCAGCATAGTCCCGACCATACCAGCGGAGATGATCCTTTTGACCGAATAGCCGCTCCCGTTCTGCCAGATCAGTAATGCTCAAATCTTCAAAGGTAGTTTCTCGATTCAGGTCAATCGGTACCTGCAGAATCGCCCACCCGGTTGGTTTCAATACCCGGTACAACTCCTGCATGGCTTTATGATCATCGGGGACATGTTCTAACACGTGGTTGCACAGGATCACATCAAAGGTATTGTCCTGATCGGGAATCTGAGTAATGTCCATTTTCACCATGGCTAGGGGAGAATCCAGGTCAGCGCTGATATAGTCCAGGTTTGGCATCTGGACAAATTTTTTCTGGAAGAGTAATTCTGGCGCGATGTGCAGAACTTTGAGGCGATCGCGAAAAAAGTTAGTCTGGGTCTCCAGGTAAAGCCAGATCAACCGATGCCGTTCCCGTGAGACGCACCGAGGACATTCTGAGTTGGCCCGATTGTCCACCCCAGCCGGGAGAAACTGGCTGAACTGACCCCGACAGCAGGGACAAAATACTGCATCACCCTGATATCGAAGGCCCCGTATCCTATAGCTCAAATCCTGACGATAGGCAATGGATTGATTTCGCAGTTCCCACAAAGAAGCCCGTAGAGGTTGGGGAACTATAGATTTAATGGTGGATTTAACGGTGAATCTAATGGTGGGTTTAATAACGGATTTTGTGGCGCTCATAATCACTTCTGTGGAATCTTTCAATTCCGATCATAAACATCTTACAACTCCGCTACATCAGTGGATTCACTGAAAAAACTATGAAACAATCAATCTGGTAATTGATCTAAAAATCTATTTAAAATTCGTCTTGGAAATTCCCTCAGAAATTTATCTAAAAATCTAATTTTCCATAGCTTCAGAGGAATTTTCAGAGATTAAAACTTTGTGTTTTTCCTCTTCAAATGCCCTCCATAAAACCGGAGATACATTAGCATTCAAACGCCCGGAGCGGATAAATTCGGCATAGGTATTGGCTTCAATATCAATCATTTCTTCAAAGATCATTTCCATGTTGAGTTCCTGGAGTTTGGGATTGTCTGCTACCAAACTATCTAAGGTTTGAGCCACTTGCTCCAGCTCAAATTTCACCAGATCCGCCTGATAACGATAGAACTCCGCATCAATTTCTTGCTTACGAACCGCCTCAGAGAGATAGTTAACCACCCGGTTTAGAGCAATTCGCCGGGCTATAGCCTCTACATAAGCCTGTTGTTGGGGTTGATCACCAATCAGTCCCAGGGCAGCTAATAGGGGCTGAGTTGTCAATCCTTGAACCAGTAAAGTAAATAAAACCACCCCAAATACCGTAGCAATAATGCCATCGCGATCCGTCAATACAATCGGGACGCTAAGAGCCAGAGCAATTGAAACCGATCCCCGCAACCCACTCCACCAGAGAACCGTTTGAGTTTTTAAGTCAATTTGAGAATTAGCCACCTGATTACTCAAGCCAATTAATCCATAAATTGAGATCGCTCGGGTAATCACAATGGCCAGAATACCAATTGAAATGGGTCGAATATTGCTGGCTAAATCAGCAAATTGAATCTGATCGCCAATCAGCAAAAACACAATGGAATTGACAAAAAAAGCAATGAATTCCCAGAAATCAGTTACAATAATTCGGGTTCTGGGATTCATCCCAATCTTAGAGCCAAAATTGCCCAGGATCAGGGCTACTGTGACCACTCCAATTACCCCAGAACCCCCAACTTCCTCTGTCAAAACATAGGTACCATAGGCAGAAATTAAGGAGAGAGACTGCTCAACCAGCGGAGAATCAAACCGCTGGGTTAGATAAGAAATCCCAAACCCAATCGCGCTCCCCACCCCAATTCCAAGCCCTACAAACTGACAAAAGCTGAGTAAGCCCCCGGAGATAGAAAATTCTCCCGTTCCCAAGGGCAAACCCACAATAATACTAAAGGCCACCACAGCCACGCCATCATTAAACAGGCTTTCCCCCTCCATCAGGGTGCGGAGCCGTTGACTGGCTCCCAACTCCTTAAATAAAGCCACCACAGAAATCGGATCCGTTGCGGAGAGACTAGCCCCAACGAGCAGGGCGATCGCCAATGGAATTCCAGCAAACCAGTACAAGCCATAGGCAATCCCTAGGACACAGATGATGACACCAAAAATGGCACAGAGCCCCACTGGAAATAAATCTCGCTTCAGTTCCCGCCAGTTCATATTCCAGCCAGCTTCAAATAAAAGTGGCGGCAGAAAAATCTCCAAAATCAATTCAGGGGAGAGATTGACCAGGCGAATATCTTCAAAGGCTAGAATCAATCCCACAATCACCAGCAGCAAGGTAAAAGGAATCTGACGAAACCAGACAAACAACCGGGATAAGGTGGCAACCCCGAGGGAAACAGATAGAACGAGAAGGAACTGTTCCAGGTTGTGCTTGATAGCGGCTTCACTAACGACTTCTGGGGTCATGGTAAGTTCAGAGATAGGGCAATATCTGGAAATAGTCTAGAAGTGATCTAGAAATGGAGACGTAATGGAGTCAGCAAGTATCTTACCAGAGCCATCAATGGACTGCAGCGCCAACTAAAAAGACTGCCTCAACCTAAGGGCTGCAGCTAGCAGCCCAACTTTGTGAGTCCAGTTGAGTACAGTCAGACTAGATTTGAATTTGATGAGACCGGGAGGACATAGCTCAATCAAGCCAATCCAGGGAATCCAGAACTCCCGGAACCCGGCTTTCCTCTTACTTGCTCAGAAAACCCTGCACCTGTCTCAGGGCGGCAGCGCCAATGTTGAAAGCGGCCCAACCTGCTGCAAGCAGAACAGGGGTCAGCACAGCAACTACACGAAAATCAATATCCACTTGTCCGCCTCCTAAAGTTTTTTAAAGTTTTTTCATAATTTATCTTGCCATAAATTTTGATGTATCTCACCCCTGTTTTACAGGGCGTTACAGATTATGGAGAGGGATAGGCTAAGTCAAGGGTCAGGCTAGTATTCAGGATCTTAGAACAAACGTGGTGCAGGCATCTTGCCTGCACCACAAAAAAACTGTATTCAATAGACATTCCTACAGCGATTTTCAATCCCGTGAGGTACGGATTAGAGTGGGTGGTGAAGTGCGCCACCCACTCTAGTACTCCAGCAGCATGAGAAACGCTGTAAGAGGGAGAATTACAAGATCAGGAAAACTGTAGTTAGAAACTAGATGTCACATCCTCTGCGGGGGACGATTCAGGTCTGAGAATGTCTAGACCCAAGAAATTTTGGGAATTTTAGCCCCTAGCTGATGAAATCAGGAATGATTCAGGGGAAACTTCAGCACCAAGTCTTGACAAGTATTTATGCTTGAGTATACTTAAACTAGTGTGAGGAGTGAGGTCTGAAAGAAAAGGAACTTGGGGTCGAAACTCGGCCAGACTCCCAGGTTCCTTTTAATCTTTCCGACCGTTTTTTATGGATTTTTATGGAAATTTCTCCTCTAAAGTTTTCACCCATGGCACTCCTGAATCATCACCACAGCAAGTTTTTGACGAAGATTGGGCAAAGATTAGGAAGAAATTAGGAAAAGATTGGGCAAAGATCTGACGAAAGATTGATAAAGGATCGGTGAAAGGTTAATAAAAGTTCAGAAAATTGCTTTTACCAGCAATTTTCTGGAAAGCCTTCACAAGTTCTCAATTGCCCATTGACCGTGTTACATATTGTTGCAATTTTTCATTTGAATAGGATGGGAGCCCTCAAAATCTCCTAATCTGGAGGGTGATAGAGTGTTTCCTACGCACTTCATTGCATCTCAGATTTGGTGCAATGCATGTCTCTAACAAGCCGACATTGAAGTATGAGATTAAGGAGATTTTAAGGTGGCGCTTCCTTTATTAAGCTACAAGCCCTCGAGCCAAAACACTCGAGTTGCTGGATATGAAATATCGGGTGACGAAAAACCCAAGATTTACACTGCCGAGAATTCACCCTCTCAATCCGAGTGGGATGAGTTGATCTGGGCCGCCTATCGCCAGATTTTTAGCGAACATCAACTGCTCAAGAGCAATCGTCAGAGCATTTTGGAGTCCCAGCTAAAATTTGGTCAGATCTCAGTTCGTGACTTTATTCGGGGTCTGGCAACGTCTGATCCATTCCTGCGCCGAAACTACCAGACCAACAGCAACTACCGTTTCGTGGAAATGTGTGTGCAGCGGATTTTGGGTCGGGATGTCTACAGCGAACGGGAAAAGATTGCCTGGTCAATTGTGGTAGCGACCAAGGGCCCCAATGGGTTCATTGACGCTCTCCTCAATATTGATGAATATCTGGATAACTATGGGTTTGATACGGTGCCTTATCAGCGCCGTCGCATTTTGCCCCAGCGGGTTCAGGGTGAAACTCCATTCAACCTGAAGACTCCTCGCTATGGGGAATATCATCGGACTCAACTGGGTTTCCCTCAGACCATCTGGCAAACTTCAGTTCGCCGTTTTGTCCCTCAAGAGCAGCAGGTTCGGGCTGGGGATCCTTCTGCATTCCTGGGAATGGCCCGGGAAGTCATGCCTTCCGTCAACGTTGTTTCTCGCGTACCCCTAGGAAGCATCAATATTGAAACCATGGTTCCTTATCGCAAGCGTTAGGGCCTCAATTCCAAGTCAATTGGAGATTTTTCTCCTTCCTCATCGCTGCCAAAGATTGGCTTTCAGGTGAACTGGCTCAGGTCAGGAAATCCCAGAAGTTAATCGTTGGCAGCAATTTTGACTTTTTACCCCCTCAACTGCTTCAAGTGAGAGAATCTTGCTATACAATAGGCTTGATACAGCGTATTGATATTTAAGTCAACTCTTTCTAAGGGAACCTTGAGCAATTGTAAGCTCTGAACTATGCCTAAGAGCTACTGTCTAGTCGTTGATAACCTGGATATTCCTGATGCGAGTTGGTCAGGTTTCTTAGTTGAAGTGGAAGGGGCAGGTCAGTCCCGCCTGGTTCAAGAGAAGGTTAAAGCAGTCATTGAGGATTTGTGGATTGCTGGAGCGTTGCCACAGTCTTGTTTTGTTAACGGATTCAATGAGGAAAATATTATTATGGCCAGAGTTAAAAAAGACATAGATCGGGAGCTATTGCCAATCGAAGAAGCGGGCAATCACCTGATTGAGCTCATTGAACGAGTCGCGGCTAAAACTCAGGCTCAACAGGACTATCAACCCCTTGCTTCCATGGTTGCCAAGATCTTTGAAGGGCGAGAAACTCAATTGACTGAGGCGGAAATCACCCAGGCTCAAGATGGTAAACTGGTGCGTACGGTGATTTCTAATCTGACTCGGGCGATCGCCGAAGTTGAGCTGTATCGGCAAAAATGTCAGGATCAATCTGAATTGATTTTAGGGATTATTCAACTGGGAGACGATGGTGAATACAGGGTGAACTCCACTCAAGCTGTTGTAGAGGCGGCAGAGGCGACAACAGTGGTCAACAATCACCGACCTACCCCAAAAACTCAAAAAGTTGAAGCGACCTGAAGTGCCTGCTGCAATAACTTGGTCAATCATCCAACCAAAGCCCTTTGATGCTAAAAAATTCCCCAGGAATCTCAAGGGAATTTGCCCCTGAAGCCCCAACTCAAATCCCGTATTTTCACGGAATCTCAGGGGCTAAGAAAGTAAAAATTATCGCAAAGATTGTCGCAAAGCCGGAGACTATGTCATAAGTGCAAGGGCATTATGCAAAAAATTCATAAAAATTCAAATTTTGTAAAGTTGGCTACGATTCCATCCGATAAAACCCCTTAACGTTACTCATAACTAAAATTTCAGAGTTATAAGTTGGCCTGTATAGCTCTGGAGGGTTCTAGGGGAACACTCGATGACTAGTGCAATAGAATCAACTGGAAAGTTGAATAAGTTCGAGAAGTTCAAAGCCGAAAAGGATGGTTTAGCAGTCAAGGCAGAGATTGAAGCGTTTGGTCGGATTGGCTGGGAAGCCATCGATGAAACGGATCGCAATCATCGGCTGAAATGGCTAGGGATCTTCTTTCGTCCGGTTACTCCAGGTAAATTCATGCTACGGCTGAGGATGCCCAATGGGATTATCACCTCCGAGCAAATGACGGTTCTGGGGGAAATTGTTCAGCGCTATGGAGATGATGGCAATGCTGACATCACCACCCGGCAGAACCTGCAACTTCGTGGTATTCGGATTGAAGATATCCCTGATATTTTCCAGCGGATGCAGCAAGTGGGGCTGACCAGTGTGCAATCGGGTATGGATAATGTGCGAAATATCACCGGATCCCCCGTTGCTGGCCTTGATGCCGATGAACTCTATGATACTCGTGAACTGGTACAGCAAGTCCAGGACATGATCACCAATAGCAGTGAGGGAAATCCAGAGTTCACCAATCTGCCCCGCAAATTTAATATTGCGATCGCCGGGTGTCGAGACAATTCAGTTCACGCCGAAATCAATGATATTGCCTTCGTTCCAGCTTTCAAGGGAGAAATGTTCGGTTTTAATGTTCTAGTGGGGGGATTCTTCTCCGCCCGACGGTGTGAAGCCGCCATTCCTCTGAAGGCTTGGGTACTCCCGGAGCAAGTCGTGGCAGTTTGTCGCGGCATTCTAGAAGTTTATCGGGATCACGGGCCCCGTGCCAATCGGCAAAAGTCCCGCTTGATGTGGTTGATTGATGAATGGGGTCTGGATAAGTTCCGGGCTGAGGTCGAGCAGCAAATCGGCCAAACCCTGGAGCCAGAAGCGGAGAAAGATGAAATCCTCTGGGATAAGCGAGATCATATCGGTATTTATCCCCAGAAACAGTCGGGACTCAACTATGCTGGTTTACTGGTTCCAATCGGACGACTCTATGCCGAGGAAATGTTTGGCCTAGCCCAGTTGGCATCCGTTTATGGGAATGGTGAAATCCGTCTAACGGTGGAACAGAATCTGATTATTCCCAATATTCCTGATTCTCGCCTGGAAACGTTTCTAACTGAACCCTTGTTAGAAAAGTTCTCCATCAATCCAGCCTCGCTGACCCGGGCTCTGGTTTCCTGCACAGGGGCTCAGTTCTGTAACTTTGCCCTGATAGAAACTAAAAATCGAGCTTTAGCGATGGCTCAGGAGCTAGAGTCCGAACTGGCCATTCCCCAACCGGTGCGGATGCACTGGACGGGCTGCCCCAATTCCTGTGGTCAACCTCAGGTTGCCGCCATCGGGTTGATGGGAACAAAAGTTCGGAAGAATGGCAAGACAGTGGAAGGGGTTGACCTCTACATGGGGGGTACCGTTGGCAAAGATGCTCACCTGGGCACCTGTGTGCGTAAAGGGATCGCTTGCGAAGATCTCAAACCCGTGTTGCGAGAAATCTTGATTGAGCAATTCGGGGCTGAGCCCTTGAATGGTACAATCAATGGTGCAACAGATAGCACAATGGAAGTTATATCTTCCACAGTGGAGGGAGATCACTCGGATCCAGAGCTCAAGGCAGCGGCTGCATCTGCAATATTAGTATTTGCGAAGTCTGGCAAAGAGATTGACTGCTCCGCAGCGGATTCAATTCTAGACATCGCCGATCAAGGAGGTATTGAGATTGACAGCAGTTGCCGTTCTGGAACCTGTGGGACTTGTATGCAGAGAGTGGTGCAAGGGGAAGTGTGTTATGAGGGTGAACCAGAAGCATTGACCGAGGGCGATCGCCAGCAGGGACAGATTCTCACCTGCATTGCCCGTCCGATTGGACGAGTGGTTATAGATTTGTAATCAATCAAAATGGCTAGTCAATTTTGCTCATGGTAGACCTTGAGGTTTGAGCAAATTAAAATCTGCTGAAGTAATCAAGCTGAAGTAATAAATAGGAGGACTAACCATGGTAAGAGTTCCTGATGATGTTCCTGAACAGGAAATTGATAAATTAACTCCGACGGAGTCCATTGCTCTCAAGACAATTTCAGCCATAGGTCTGGTAATTTTTACCGCGTTTATGGCAGCCAACTGGCAGCGATCGCTGTCTGAGAATGCAGCAGCGGCAGCCAGGGAAGCAGCAGAACCTGCCGTAGTAGATTCTGCTCCACCGACTTCAGCCAGCAGCAGCGCACCAACAACCAGCACACCAACAACCAGCATACTAACCAGTGGCGCTTCAGCCAATACTGTAACCGGGACTGAAACTCCTGCGTCTAGTTCAGTTCAGGCTGCAATTCTATCTAGCCCTCCAGGGGCATCTCCAACTTCCCCTGCAGTGAGCGGGATTACCAGTTCAGCTCCAGGGAGCCCGTCGGAAACAACCAGTTCCACGGAGCCTGCTAGCTCAATTTCTGGAGAAATCAGTTCAGGCAGTGGGACGGTAGATTCTGGAGTAAAGATCACAGACTCTGCCAAGGTTGAAGCCTTAAGCAAAGCCCTGTATGACCAGGTTGATCAAGCCTGGACTGAAGTTCCAACCTTCTCAAGCAACCTGGTTTACCTGGTTAAGGTGCAGGAGGATGGTGAGGTTTCCGGCTATGAACCGGTCAACAAGTCAGCCATAGACTTTCTCAAGGAAACTCCCCTGGAGAAAGTTACCAGCCCAACCGCAGTTGCTACTGATCCGGTTGCGGAGTTTGTTCTGGTATTGACTCCGACAGGAACCCTGGAAGTCAGTCCCTGGTTGGCAGAGTAAGGGCCAGTCCAGGAACCAGAGTTAAATAACTTAGATAACAGCATTGTTATGGCAGGTCGGGTTGAGCCTGACATAGCTTGCCACTGGGTAGTTTACCTAGCCAGGCAGACGTTGTTTAATCATTGGTGAGCCTAGGCCCGGCATTTGTAGCCTGACAATTTTTAGCTGGACGTTTGAGGTTTGAAGTTTGAGGCTTGAAGTTTGAGGCTTGAGATTTAAAACTTGAGGTTTGAAACTTCAAGTCTGTAGCTCAAGATTGAAGTTAGAGGCTAGAGACCAGGCTTGAGCGATCAGGGTGCAAGCAGAAGCATGTTCAGAATTTTGGATTGAAGTTTAGTGTTTTTTCCATCCCGAGAGCAATACAAAAATCTGCACATCTTCAATACTGCAAAATTCCCTGCGGGAAATAGTGTTTTTGAATTGATCAAATTGCTTGAATTATTCAGGAGAATCTAGATGCTTACAGAGATGTGGTCATTTCGGGGCAGGTATAAAATCCTGCACCTGACCTGGTTTGCGTTTTTTCTTTCATTCGTGGTCTGGTTTAACTTTGCCCCTTTTGCAACAGCGATTCAGGAAGATTTTGGGTTGGAGGTTGGTCAAATCCGTACAATTGCTATCTGTAACGTGGCCTTGACGGTTCCGGCCCGAATTATTATCGGGATGTTGCTGGATCGATTTGGCCCCCGGATTACTTATTCCATGTTGTTGATGTATGCGGCGATTCCTTGTATTGGGTTTGCCCTAGCTCAAAACTTTAACCAATTGGTAGCTGCCCGTCTGGCTTTGAGTATTGTTGGGGCCGGGTTTGTCATCGGGATTCGGATGGTGGCGGAATGGTTTCCACCCAAGGAGATTGGTCTGGCAGAAGGAATTTATGGGGGCTGGGGGAACTTTGGTTCTGCGGCGGCGGCCTTTACCCTGCCCACCGTGGCTGCAATTCTTGCCTTTGGCGGTGACTTGAACTGGCGAATGGCGATCGCAGCCACTGGAATTTTTGCTGGACTCTACGGCGCATTCTACTTCTTCAATGTTCAGGATACGCCCCCTGGCAAGGTTTATCAACGCCCGGCAAAAGCTACCGGGATTGAAGTCACATCCATTCGGGACTTCTGGTTCTTGATGTTGATGAATATTCCCCTGAATGTCATCCTTGGGGTTCTGGCCTGGCGATTGATGAAGGTAAAGTTTCTGACTCCTTCCGGTATGTATATTGTCTGGTTAGGACTGGTTGGTTTATACCTCTTCCAGGCCTATGGTTGCTGGAATGTAAACAAGGACTTATTGGCGGGACGCAAACGTTATCCCCCCGCAGATCGCTATAACTTCTCTCAGGTGGCGCTGCTCGAGCTAACCTATGTTGCTAACTTCGGATCTGAGCTGGCAGTCGTTTCCATGTTACCGGCTTTCTTTGAAAATACCTTTGGTCTATCAAAAGCCGCTGCCGGGATGATTGCGGCTAGCTACGCCTTTATGAACCTGGCATCTCGTCCGGGAGGAGGGCTGATTTCTGATAAGCTCGGCAGTCGGCGAGCCACGATGGGAATTCTCACCGCTGGAATGGCGGTCGGATATCTGCTGATGGGTCAGGTGAATGGAACCTGGTGGCTGCCGATGGCAGTACTGTTAACCATGGCCTGTTCCTTCTTTGTTCAGGCCGGGGAGGGATCAACCTTTGCCATTGTGCCTCTGATCAAACGGCGGGTGACCGGACAGATTGCTGGTAATGTTGGAGCCTATGGCAACGTTGGGGCAGTGGCCTATCTGACCCTCTTTAGCTTATTACCCTCCGGGGATGTTGGAAATAAGATCTTCTTTGAGGTATTGGGAGTCACCGGAATGATTGTGGCTTTCCTCTGCTGGTTCTTCCTGAAAGAGCCCAAGGGTTCTTTTGCTGACCATCATGAAGGAGAAGAAGGATATGTTCATCCTGTAGAAGGGGTACCGGCCCTCACAGAACGTCCTGTTCGCTAATTGACTCCCTTCCAGGATTATTCTAGGGGGGCCCAGTGAAAGACTAGAAGTGAAGGACTAGAAGATTGATCAAATAGGTTGGGGCCTGATCAGCCCTAACCATGCTTTACGAGTATAGCTGCCGTTATTCTCCAGATGGGCCGAGTTTCACTATCGTTGCAATTAAGTAGAACTGTTTAATTCAACATGTTCAATTCGACCTGAAAATTCCTCAAGCCGTATTCTGGGCAAAAGCCATAATTCTTTTAAGATCTATAAAGTGAAATCTGAAAATTAAATATCACAGCGATTTTCAATCCCATGATATAAGGGCTTAGAAGTTTATGGCGCACCGCATCGCAAACCTCCATACTCCAGCAGTATGAGAAACTCTTTAGCAAACCGTTCTTGATAAGCAGATTCAGATTTAGCTATTTTGATACTGTTATTAATTAAGCTGTATTCTCATCAGAAGCAGTGGAACCTTTCTTTCGAACCCAAACATCTCAGTCAACTATCTCCAGCAGAATTGCCAGCAGAATTAATTATTTAACAATCTTGAGTTGACCCAGTTTATACAACTCTAACCAGAGTTCTTTATTCTTGAACGTCTAATCCTCAGGTTAACCTCTAACTAAATGAATCCCATGACTGAACCGATTAAAACCCTTTGTCCCTATTGCGGTGTTGGCTGCGGTTTAGAAGTTTTACCCCCATCCCTTCCTGGAAAAGCGACTCACCGGGATGTGGAAGGCAATCCCATCTGGCAGGTGCGGGGCGATCGCGCCCATCCCTCCAGCCAGGGGAAGGTCTGCGTCAAGGGGGCTACTATTACCGAATCCCTGGACTTGAATCGACTGAAATATCCCATGGTGCGGGACTCCTTACATGAACCCTTTCGTCGGGTGAGTTGGGACGAGGCGTTGGAGCGCATTGTCAGTCAGATCTTAACTGTACTGGCTACCCAGGGAGCGGATGGCATTTGTATGTATGGTTCAGGGCAGTTTCAAACGGAGGACTACTACGTTGCTCAAAAGTTACTCAAAGGCTGTTTGGGAACCAATAATTTTGATGCCAACTCCCGGCTGTGTATGTCCTCGGCGGTATCGGCCTATATTCAGAGTTTTGGTTCCGATGGCCCCCCTTGCTGTTATGAAGATTTGGAAGCAACGGATTGTGCGTTTCTGATTGGCACTAATACGGCGGAGTGTCATCCGATTGTGTTTAATCGTCTACGTCAACACCACAAGAAAAATCGCAATGTCAAGCTCATTGTAGTAGATCCCCGCAAGACCCAAACGGCGGAACCGGCTGATCTTCATCTGGCCATTCAGCCTGGAACCGACATTGACCTGATGAATGGCATTGCCCATCTATTAATGCGCTGGGGTCTGCTCAACAGCCTATTTATTGACGAATGTACGGCAGGATTTTCAGACTATGCCGAGGTGATTCGTCACTATCCTCCCGAACTGGTGGCTCGTAAGTGTGGGATTCGGATTGATGATCTAGAGAAGGCAGCCCGCTGGTGGGGAGAATCCGAACGAGTTCTCTCCCTCTGGTCAATGGGAATCAATCAGTCCTCTGAAGGCACGGCAAAAGCCCGCACCCTGATCAATCTGCATTTGATGACGGGAAATATTGGCAAGCCTGGGGCGGGGCCATTTTCCCTTACCGGTCAGCCAAACGCTATGGGAGGTCGGGAAGCGGGGGGATTAGCCCATATTCTGCCGGGCTATCGAGTGGTGAAAAATCCCCAGCACCGAGCCGAGGTTGAGGAACTTTGGGGCTTGGAACCGGGGGCAATTGCGGCCCAACCGGGTCTCCCCGCCTGGGAGATGATCACCGGCCTAGAAGATGGTTCCGTGGGGTTACTGTGGGTGGCGGCGACCAATCCAGCTGTGAGTATGCCGGATCTGGAGCGGACAAAATCGGCTCTGCTCAAGTCTCCGTTCACGGTTTATCAGGATGCTTACTACCTGACGGAGACCGCCGCCTATGCCCATGTGTTGCTCCCGGCAGCTCAGTGGAGTGAAAAAACCGGAACAATGACCAACTCCGAACGGGTGGTGACTCTCTGCCCGGCCTTTCGCCCACCCCCGGGAGAAGCCAAGGCCGATTGGGAAATCTTTGCCGCAGTGGGTCGGCGTTTGGGATATATCAAGCAGTTTGATTTTATCGATGCGGCGGCGGTTCAGACAGAGTTTATCAAGTTGACCCGCGATCGCCCCTGCGATATGACCGGGATTACCCACGAAATCCTGAGTCACCATGGCCCCATTCAATGGCCCTGTCCTGCTCCCAAACTGGCTCAAACCGCAACTTCAGATCCATCCTTACATCCACTCTCGGATTCAGAAATCATTGCCTGGAAACGCAATGACAAACGGCTTTACACCAACTTACAATTTAATACCCGTGATGGTCTAGCCCGGTTCGCAGCCTTTCATACCAGGGGCCTGGCCGAACCTGCCAATCCAGACTATCCTTTTGTATTGACCACAGGCAGACTTTATGGTCACTGGCATACCCAAACCCGCACCGGCCATATTCCTAAAATTCAGAAAATGCACCCTGACCCCTTGATTGAAATGCATCCCCAGGATGGCAAAAAATTAAATATTCAGGATGGTACCTGGGTTGAGGTGCGATCGCGGCGTGGAATGGCCCGGTTTCTGGCAAAAATCACCAAGGCGATTTGTCCCGGAACCGTTTTTGTGCCGATGCACTGGGGTTTTCTCTGGGCTGAACAATCCGAAGCCAATGCCCTCACCCATCCAGAATCCTGTCCAAGTTCTCTACAGCCGGAATTGAAAGCCTGCGCGGTTCAGTTGATCCCCCTGGGTGCTGACTCTGATTTGGCTGCTATTCGACCGGAGATCAAAGTCGGATCGGTACTAACCAGTGTTAATTTCTAAAGCTGCAAGGATTACATACAGGGGTTTTCGGCGTTCTAGCCCTCTCTCAAGTTGGGAGAGGGAACCGGAAGATCTCCCCTCTCCTGTTCTGGGAGAGGGGTTGGGGGTGAGGGTGAGAGAGTTTTATCAGTCAACTAGGATTTAGGATTGCCATGGCAAATATTACACACCGTGAAGTTTTATCGCCTTATGTGTCATCCCCTTCAACCGGTGCAGTAAATTAGGTGAAGATATACGATAATTCAGCTTTAAAGATTGCTTTTCAATCTACAGTTTTGTAGGAAGAGTAAATCTGAGATCCTTAGGAGAACTCATTCAATGTCTCATTCAGTCAAAATTTACGATACTTGTATCGGTTGTACTCAATGTGTGCGGGCTTGCCCAACTGACGTTCTGGAGATGGTTCCTTGGGACGGTTGTAAGGCAGGTCAAATTGCCTCCTCTCCCCGGACTGAAGATTGTGTTGGTTGCAAGCGCTGCGAAACCGCTTGCCCAACTGATTTCTTGAGCATTCGGGTTTACTTAGGAGCTGAGACAACCCGCAGCATGGGTCTGGCTTACTAAGCCAGCTTTTCTCGCCTGACTTCGGTCAATCCAGATTATCTTCCAGGGTTGGCTGATAAATGATCAATGCACAGTACTTTAATAATCCTGAATGGGGAGCATTCCATGCTCCTTTTTTATTGCTGTATTTTATTGCTGTATTTTATTGCTATATTTTGCTGCCATACACCAATTGCCTGACTCACTCAAGGTGCTTGGGGTTGAGTGGCGATTCTGGCTCTAAAGCATCGGCCAGCAGATTGGCTTTGAGCGCGTCTTGTTTCTGCATGGCTTTACCAACAGTTACATTCAGTTGAGCCCCGATCAACATAATCAAACAACTGATATACAACCACAGCAACAGAATGATAAAGGCTCCAATCGCCCCGTAAGTCCAGCTATATCGGCCAAAGTGCAAAACATAGAGCTTGAATAGATAGGAAATTCCCGCCCAGGCTACCGCCGCAATCATCGCTCCCGGTAACAGCGGAGTTCCCATTCGACGTTGACTGGGGCCGTAGCGATACACCAAGGCAAAATTGGTGGCAATGATGGTTAGGGCAATGGGCCAACCAAACTGTTTCCAGGAGTCAAGCAGCTTTGATTGGAGTAAACACTCTTGAACAGGGGGCTGATTTAAACACATGGCCACCTGATCAATCGGACAATTTCCCACGGTTTCTAGAATGCAACTCTTGCTGGCTAAGGTCTGGACGAACAGGTCACTGACAAAAATAATCCCGGAGGCGGCAATCAGGAGAGACAAACTCCCAATCGCCAGGCCCAAAGAAACCAGACGATTGCGCCAGAACGGCCTCAAAAGATGATGGGGCACTTGATGAATGTGGTTCAGGGCAAACATCGCTGAACCAATCGCCCCAGAAAATAGCCAGATGGATGTGACAAAGCTAAATGAAAATAATTCCGGGCTGCGGGATAAGCGGAGTTGATTCAACGGATCACTGACTTCTTGAGGGACAACTTCGACAACAATCTCTGCCATCGCCCCTGCTGTACTCTTTAACGAGTCAAATAAACTGACTGCCCCAATAATTGCTAGCAGGGTGGGAAACAGGGCCAGGGTTGAATGATAGGCCATCTCAGCAGAAAGCCCTGGCAGCCGTTGTCGAGCGGTTCGCACCGCAACCTCTCTGATCGTTGACCAGTTCAGATAGAGAAAGAAACGACAAAACCGGGCAAATCGCCGGGGAATCCGAGTGAGCTTGCGCCAGATCAGGCTGGCTAAAACAGTTATTCCATCGGCAGTTCGTTCTGCCGCTTCCTCGAGTAACTGATAGGGGCTAGGCTTTTGCCGAATGTCCTGGCTATCTGACTTGGGTTTTGCTGGAGTAAAATTAAATAGACGACCCGCTCCTTTAACTAAACCCGTCAAGGATTTCCAAGCGGTTGCCATGGCTGTCACTAAAAAGTTAGCAACTTTCTCAGCAACCTTTTCGATGAATTCATGGAGCGGATCAGAGTTAAACACTGGTCATTAATGGGAAGATGGGAACACAATCAAACAGAATTAAAAGACTTTAAACTATAAAAATTCAGATTTATGGTTTTGAGTTTACCCTAGTTTAGAATCTAAAATCTAAAATTGAACAGTCCTTATGGGTAAGTCACCATGACTCAGGATGTTAGACAGTGGCTCACAGAAATCAAACAACTCAAGCAACAGCTGGCGGAAACTCTGCGCGATCGCGATGCCGCCCAAGCCAGTGCCGAGCAATGGCGACAACTCTACAACACAGAGGCTCAGCAGCGACGGGAAGAGGCAAAGCGACATCAAGAGGCAGCAACGGCCCTGAAAGTTGAGATGAACCGTCTCCAGGCAGAATTTCTCGGGCCCAAACATGAGTTGGCTACCCGCGCAGCCAGCCATCGAGAGGTCGGTCAATTGAAAACACCGGAGGAATTCAAAGCCAAATTGCTCGAAACCATCCTGGAACGGGATCATTTACGGGAACAGATGCGCCAGCTCAATGAATCCCTCGACCAGGAAAAGGCCAACCATCTCCAAACGCGAAATAGTTTGACCACAGCCCTGGGGGATACCGTTGACCTGTTAACCCGGGCCAACCAGGAGAAAGCGAACCCAGGGGAGAATATTCTGGCTTTACCGATGGAAGAAATAGCTCAAACCCCTGACCCGGTTCCCCGAGCAGAGAAACCCCAAGGGGGACTGGCAAAATTGCTGGAAACAAGTCAGCTTCCGCTACCCAAGCTATTACCAACCCAGGAGGATGAATAATCCCCGCGTTATAGCTTGCTTGTTTTGAAAGCCCTAAGTTGTCGGGTCTTCGAGACAATCTTACCCTTAGCCTATTGAACATTGTATTGATAAGTAGATGGTTGTAATTAATTATCAAATAGAAGGGGGTCTGGGGCTTTGCCCCAGG
>JAAURB010000178.1 GCA_012033335.1 Oscillatoriales cyanobacterium RM2_1_1 | reverse complement strand
GAAGAGGCCGGCGGCGAGGGAGGGATCGACTTTGACAGGGCCCGCGACGAAGTCCGCCGCCGCCTGGCTCGCCTCGCTGAGCGAGCGCGAACGGACGGATTTTCTTGACAGCCTGCCGGAGGAGACGCAGCGCGCGCTGCTCGCGGCGAGCGCGGACTACCAGCACTCCTACCCGCACTCCGGTCACCCGCTGGGCCAGGTCGTCGGTTTCCAGCTCCAGGGCCGTGGCATAGGTCATCAGGGTGACATTGGGGGACTGGGCTAGATCCCGGCGATAGGTGTGGGTAAACACCTCCCGAGGGCCAAAGTGGAACATCTGGGTAGTCACCCGCTGGCCCGGAAAGGAGATTGGCTTGGCCCCCGGTTCTTCCCAGTCGGCGGGGTCATAGCGATAGGGGCCGGTTTGGGCCACCTCGTGGGCTCGTTCGTAAAAGGGATCAAGCTCGGCTCGGGTGATGGGCCAGCCGCTGTGGGGCACCCAATCGCGCTTTTCAAAGTCAATGGGGTCTAGGGGCACGTAGCGCACCCCAATATGGCCATTTTCCAAGTCGATGGGCCAGACGTTGGCGGTGCCCCCAAACTGGCGCTCTCGCATGTAAATAGGCGGGGGGTAAGGCTCGCCTTCATTGGTACCATCGGCCAGGGCCTGCACCTGGGGGTCGGGGGCAAAGCCGCCCGACTCTAGCAGCAGCACCGGCATGTCCTGACCGCTAAACTCCCGGGCCAGGGTGATGCCCGCTGGCCCAGCCCCAATGATACAAAGCGCGGTATCCAGTTTATTCTGGCCATCCATTTGTCTAGCATCAATAAGCATGAAAATACCTCAAAACATAAAAAATCCCACAGGATTTCTCTGCATATAACTTATTGAAAAATAACTAAGCTAGAGTTCAAATAACATCTTAAGCCGACCTAGCAGCCCAATATCTATTACCGCTAAATTCTCGAATTTGAACGAAAAATAATAAAGCCATTGATGTTTTTCAGAATCTCTCCATTCTCAACCGGATACAGGAGAAAATAGAATTCACATAGTCCCTCATTTTTACCACTATGGAAATGACAACTATCTCTCTAATTATTTTCTAGACTAAAACCAAGTTTAACAAAAAAAGCCTAGCTAAAAGCTAAACCCCTTGAAACTTAATAAGACTAAAGATTTTAACCTGGATTCTATGAAAATCTGATGAAATTTATTGTAGAATTCAGGAAATTTTTGATCAGAGTTGCATTGTAAATAGTAGCTATATCGACCTATTCGATCTTCCTAATGTATTTTCATCATGGGTCTACTGTTGAACCGATATCTCAAAAGGTAAAGGGCGTTTTGCAGCCTTCATTTCTCCAATTACCCAACCCAAATTTTCGGCTACGGCAAATAAAGATCTTTGACTTTCAGGCACTCCTAACCAATAGCCAGGAAGTGAAACAATTCCAACAAAAAGCAGTCGAAGCAGCTTCAGTCTTGAACGTATCCAGATGAATTTTCCAGGCGGGGCACCGTAACATCTCATCAAAAGCTTAAAGTCTTCCCCCCATCGAAGCTTTTGATTAAATAGGGCTTTTAGCTCATGGCGCAGGCGATAGTGCATCACAGCCTCTGGCACAAGATGAAGATGAAAGCCCGCTAGTTGTGCCCTCCAACAGTAGTCTGAATCAAACACATAGCTAAACTCAGGCCTGAACTCTCCTAATTTTTCATAAACAGTGCGGCGAAAACCAAACGAACAACCCCAGGCATATTGAAGATAAGGATGGCAATCTAGCTGAGGAATTTCGGTTTCTTGATAACCCTGATTTGGCGGTGGTAGCACCCAGGCTGGGTTCAGCTTACGATAATCTAAACGTGCTACGACAAAGTCATGCTTAAGTAAAGCTTGGCCCATAGCTTCTAGCCAACCTTCGCCTACTTCGTCATCCGATTCACACATCACATAGGCATCCCCAGTTGCGGCTTGAAAGCCAACATTATAAGAGTGAAAAGCCCCTAAGCGCGGGCCAGGTGATTGATAAGCTTGAACAATTTTCAACTCGGGTAAACGTTGTCGATATTCCTCAACAATCTCCATCGAGTTGTCCGTTGAACCATTATTAGAAACAATGACCTCCCAACCTCCAGCCCAGCTTTGATTACAGAGCGCTTCCATCTGCTGCCTGATGGTGGATGCTCCATTGAAGCAGGGAAGAATCATACTAATTTTCATAATTCAAATACCATAACTCGGAATTCCAGTAGCAAGGATTGAAATTTGGCTAAATAAACACAGTGGATCAACAGGCTGATCAGTTTACAACAATGACTATTAGTTATTTAGAACTATGTATAATTCGGCTTTTAGCACCTCGAAAAGCTAAATTGCTGTGAGAAAATTCAATTATATAAGCTTCTTCGTGAAATAGTTTGTGAATATATATACAGTTATTTTCGGTTCAAATAAAGCTAACTATCTGCGCGAATTAAAATGCATTATGAAATAATTTGTTGTCCTAGTTTAGAGGCTGACCTGCTTTTGTAGAGATCAAAATGAGGGTGGATTTAAACTAAGGTTACATTCCCCACTTCAAACATCCTAACTAAGCTGAACTCAACATAGAGCAGTGATCATACATATACTTTGCATGCTGGATGATATTACGAACTATCACATAAGCAAGCTATATGTAAACTCACAGACAAATATGCTTCAACTCCCTCTAAGCAGTAGGGATTTGAGGATCGCTTTGCTGGAAGCTAATGACTAGTAATGACTAGCAGAAATAGGCAACCCTTGGCGAGGGTTCCAGATGCTGTGTGTCGAGTATCAAGAATATTTAGCTGACTTATGCCACAGAGTACTAGCTTGACTGAGCCGCATAGGGCCAAAAATGTAAGAACTAAACTATAGAGTAATTTGGTTGGTTTGAGCATTGACAAGAATAAAGCTGCTCTATTCCTGTCAATGTCCAATATTCTCTATAGCTGGTCAATCAACAAAAAGGTTGAGAATACCAACCACTCCTAAAAGCGGATTTAGAACAGCCCCAGCGGCTCCACCCACTAATTCTAGAAAATCTGCCGTTCGAGTTAGCCCTGATCTAGAAACAATTACAATATCGTTTTCCCCGTAGGGCTGGATTGTTTTCTTCGTCGATACCAGCGGCCAAATCAATGGAAATACGACGATTAGGATACTGTACCATCAGGATTCAATCT
>JAAURB010000105.1 GCA_012033335.1 Oscillatoriales cyanobacterium RM2_1_1 | reverse complement strand
ACACCTTCTTTCGCTTGACGATATCGTTCTTCGAGTTCTTCCAGACTCAGGTGAGCCCTAATTTTGAGCCGTCTAGCCATTGTATTTCAACAACTCTTCTGACAACATTATGACTCTTCATCCGGATTTGATATTAGTTTTGCAGAGTTCATCAAAGATTTCAGGGGTGACATATAGCTTAGGTGCTGATGTTGAATCTATCGTTTGCATGAGTCATCCTCCTGAATTTCCCGCCACTGTTCAAGAACTGGAGATACCTGCAATCTTACCGGGTGGAGTGATCGAAGGCTGCCCTGTCGAGATTTGCGTACCCCTGTGGCGGAGCGAAGCGCTATGAATTTCCAGAGCCCTTTTCCCATGACTAATTCCTGCTTAGATAAAAATATTAGCCATCTTAAATTCAGGCTTAAATTCAGAACTGACTAAACCTGAAAGACATCTGCGAACACACCATTAGGCAACAATTCCCGAGCTGAATCGGGAGTATCATAAACCACAAGGACGCTGGGAATTTGGTTAAATTCTGAGAATAGGGTCATTCCTTCTGCTCGATCTGTCCCTTTTCCATAGGCGATATCAAACAGCCATTCTAACTTTCCAGGTTCCTGTTGAGTCAGGCTGTTATCAGGTAGATCAAACGCTTTAAATAGCCGAAATACCCGTAATACTCCATCTAAATCCATCGTTGGCCCCGCTAAAATTAATAGATCTTGTCCACAGCGACAGAGTTCTCGAATCCCTAAACCATCGAGATCAAAGAAATGTTTTTTATAGCGATCGCCACTTTTCCCCAGGGATTTCAAGCCCAAGTAGGGAGCCTCAATTGGTTCTACCTCGACCTCCAGAACCACCGCCATTCCTCGCAGGACGGGCCCCCGCAAACCGATCAAAGTTTTCTCTTGATAGACGGCTAAGCCTTCGATATCAAAGCCATTATCTTTGCCAGGAATCCCTCCGTTCAGAAATGGGGCGAGCCACTGATCGTTTCTCAGGGCCTCTGTGAGTAAGTTTCCTGTATCATTCCGTTGGAGATAGGCCGCAGTTAATCGCTTGCAGGTTCGATGAAGCTGACCATCCACCAAGGGAATTCGAGCCAGGAGAAAGCGATTGATCTCCAACTCGACTTTTTTCAGGCGATCGCCATTATCTCCTTTTGGTTTTTTGCGCTTCAGGCTGTGGGAACCTGTCAGCCAGAGGTATTGACCATCAAAATCCAATCCCTCAATATCCACCTCCCCTGCCTCTGAATTGAACCCCTCCAAAAAGTCCCCAAGAGAATAGGACTGATGATGATTGAATCGGTGGTGTTCCAGACCTGTCAAGCACTCCAGGGATGTCGTTTCATCCGAGGCTAACCAGAGTTGTTCCCCGACCCAGCAGACCGCCGATAAATCCTGGTGCAGGATTGGTGCAGGGGGCGGTGATTTTGTGAACTGTAGCAGAATCCGATCCAGTAAATACCCTGTGGCCATGACTTCATCCTTAATATTCAGGAGATTGTTCTAATTGAACATTGTGCAGTAGTTTGTCAACCCTGGGATAATTTTGCCTGGTAAATTAGGAAAAATCTGTTGTAAACAATCCTGAAAAATCACTATCAACACATCTCATCTCGATCACTTCTAGATGTCTACCCTTGAGTCTATTGAGCAATATTTTTGCTTCCGATTCAGTTTTGAACTTCATGGCATTCCCAGGCCAATTGGCGAAGACAACAGCAGGTTTACCATTACTTTTATTCACGATTCTAGCGAAGAATTCCTTACTAACAGGATTGCGAATTACAAACTTTACCATCTTATTTCCTCAACAAATACAGTAAATATACGGACTATTCCCGGAAAACTCGCTTTAAAACTTGTCTTTAAAAATCAAGACAACTTCAAATTAAAGCTGCTCTTTTTAATTTATAACATCTTATTCTTAATGTAAATAAATAGTAAAGCTCAGGAGGTATTCCAGCTTTCAAATTGTCCTATTTGGAAATATTAAACAAACAATATATTGAGTCCGTGATAATACTTAATTTCTGATTTATTTCTTGATTTTATTGAGTTTCAATCTCGAATATGCTGATTTTACTGAGGTTATTGCAATGCAACAAACCATTCAAAATCCCAGAGAATATGGAGCAAACTAGCTTGCCATACTGATTGCCTGAAAAACTGCTAATCAATGACTTTCTGCATTTCGTAGTCATCCATCACAAACCCATTGCCAATATCTTGAACTAGAGCCCGCAGCCTTTGAAAACCCAGCTTTTCGTAGAATTTGATGGCGCTGTAGTTGGTTTTATTGACCGTTAGGGTGATGGTGTGGACATGACCATCCCTGGCCATCTGCTCAACAAACTCCATGGCGGTTCTGCCGATTCCCTGGCCGCGAAAGCGGTTTTGAACATAAAACTTGCTGAGGAAAATGCCTGACTCCCGGGATTGAATCGCCAGGTAACCAATGTCAGGAAACTCCTCTAGGGAAGGGTTTGGTAATTCATACCTGATGCGGTAATAGACAAACCCCTCAATGATTTGCTGTGCGATCGCCCCCGGCGATTGAAATCGGTCTAGCATATACTCTACCTGAGACGAACCAATGACTGGCGTGTAATGTTCGCGCCAGATTTCGTCAGCAAGTGTTGCAATGATCTGATAGTCGTTGGGGTAAGCGGCCCGCACAAAACTGACCATAAGCTTGAGAGCACAGGGTTGAGACGCTAGATTTGATCAGACTAATTTATTATGGGTTAGTTAACAACGGTTCAGTCTGATGCCGCTGTTGTTGAACCCACAGACCATACTCTAACCCTTCGACAATGGCCTGATAGGAAGCATCGAGAATATTGGTGGACACACCCACCGTTGTCCAGCGCTGATAGCCATCGCTAGATTCCACCAGAACCCGAGTTTTAGCCAGGGTTCCTTCTCGTCCATCCAGAATCCGAACTTTATAATCCGTTAGATGAAACTCGGAAATTTGAGGATAGAAGTTGGTTAGGGCTTTCCTCAAAGCCAAGTCAAGGGCTGAAACTGGGCCATTTCCCTGGGCTGCCGCTAGAATTTCTTCGCCATTGACTACCAGGTTAACAGTGGCCAGAGAATTGCTGACAATCTCAATTGATTTGTCACAATGGACTTGAAAGCCTTTAATTTCAAAGAAATATTGACGAGTGCCCAGGGTTTCTCGCATTAACAGCTCAAAGCTGGCTTCAGCCGCCTCAAATTGATACCCCTGATGTTCGAGTTCTTTGAGCTGCTGGAGTAACTCGCGACTGGCGGGATGATGGCGATCGAGTTCTACTCCAAAATTGCGGGCCTTGACCAGGATATTACTCAAGCCCGATTGCTCCGAAATCACAATCCGCCGTTGATTCCCCACCTGTTCTGGTTGCAGATGCTCGTAGGTGAGGGGATTGCGTTCCACAGCAGAGACATGGATGCCGCCTTTGTGAGCAAAAGCAGACAATCCCACATAGGGGGCGTGTTCATCCGGAGCTAGATTGACAATTTCACTGACAAATCGGCTCGATTCCGTTAGGCGACTCAGGTGTGCCGCCGCAATGCAGGCATATCCCAGTTTGAGCTGCAGGTTGGGAATCAGGGTACAGAGATTGGCATTGCCGCAGCGTTCCCCGTAGCCGTTGATGGTTCCCTGTACCATTCGCGCTCCCTGCATAACGGCAGCAAGGGCATTGGCAACCGCAGTTCCAGCGTCATTATGGGTATGGATGCCAACCTGGGGGATCGGGGAAAGTGGCCAGGCGGCGATCGCCCGATTGACCCCTTCCACAATGGTGGTGATTTCATGGGGCAGGGTTCCGCCATTGGTATCACAGAGAACAAGCCATTCTGCCCCAGCCTGAGCCGCAGCTTCCAGGGTTTGCAGGGCATATTCGGGATTATTCTTGTAGCCATCAAACCAATGCTCAGCATCGTAAATCACCCGTCGTCCCTGGGAACACAGATAGGCAATGGAATCCTGAATCATGGCCAGGTTTTCCTCCAGGCTGGTTTTCAAGCCCTCTTTCACATGTAGATCCCAGGATTTCCCAAAATCGTCACCCACCGGGTTCCTGCCGAGAGAATCGCCTGTAAGGTGGGATCAGATTCAACCGGGGCATGGGGTCGCCGGGTCGAACAAAAGGCCACAACCTCAGCCCGCTTCAAGGGTTCCTCCTGTAATTTCCAGAAGAACTGCACGTCTTTGGGATTTGCCCCAGGCCACCCCCCCTCAATAAACGGAATTCCTAGCTCGTCTAGCTGATGAGCGATCCGAAGTTTATCCTCCAGGGAAAGCGCTAATCCTTCCCGTTGAGCCCCATCTCTGAGGGTTGTATCGTAGATCCAGATTGAGTTGGTCATGGGGTTTGATGTTGGTTCAAGCCGGGGCTTTGGCAGGGTTGTTTTGGGTTGTTCTAGGGTTGCAGCAATCGGGTTTGAATCATGCAGGTGAGGGGGCATCTTGTCCTCACAGGCTAGAAGCCTGAGCCACAAAAGCTCCGAAAATCTCACCAATCACTTCTGATTACCATGATTCCTACTGAATATCTACTGAATATGTAGTTTGGACAACGTAAGTCACATCCGTGATAGGTAGTCTAGACAATGTTCAGACGACGCAGTTTGAGATAATTTAGCTTAAATCAATAGCTTATCACTTCAGGAAATGTTGTTGTCTACCCCTTTGCTCAAATCCTTGTAGCGAATCCCTAGAGCGAGTTGGTTCCTGCTCAGGTTATAGACCTGAGCGACCTTTACAGTTCAGATATGATGGCTATATGCGCTCTTTTCAGAATCCATGAAACCTGTTGACCTTGATACCACCTACACAGTTCAGCCGGAAGACACCTTGAGCCAGATCGCTCAACAACAATTGGGCGATCAACAAAAATGGCGGCAGATTCGTCGGGCTGATGGGACTCGTTTTGAGCCCATTGATCATCCCAATTTTGGCCCTAGAGAAACGGTGTATTGTACTCTCAAAATTGGGGAACGGAGCAAACCAGGTTATGGCACAGGGGAGGATTTTACAACGGCGAGTATTCCCGATTCGCCCTTAACTCCCTTTGAACGTCAAGTTTATGAATTCCTATTGAAAACAGAAGGGCTAAACCCCCTGGTAAACCGTCAAATTGTAGAACCTTTACTCGAGCATTTTCTCGCTGGGAAAGCCGAAGTCTATCAACAGGGAAGTAACACCGCCCTGGCTGATTTGATCGAAAACTCCAAGCCGTTTAAAACAACTTTTGCGGCTATCGAATTACAATTGCACCGACAGCTTCAGGCCCAGGTTTTAGATGATCATCTCCAACCGGATCAACTGCATATTATTATTCCCCAGATTGCCTTCAAATCCCTGGATTCTATCACCTTGTTCGCCGCAATCGGTGGGATTCAAGGGGCAGATTTATTATTAAAATCTTTTCAATTAGAGGGGACAGGTCGCTACAGTGCCCAACTCTGGATCGTACTCTATGATGACTTTGGTTTAGATCAGCGAGATCGCTATACTCCGGGTTTGATTGCAGCCTGGAATTTGCAACATCGAGGGTCAGCTCAGGCTTTTATTCATGAAGTAGTTGTTGCTCAGGAAACTGCTGGGAATTTGATACTGCCTGCTATTTGATTACTGATCTTTACTCTCTTCCTTTTTTTGGAGAACAGTATTTACAACCCAGCATTCAAGAGCCAAGGGTTACGAACCATATTTATTTTTGAGAACTGTGCTACTCTAAAGCTCATCTGAGCAAGTCAGCCTAATCCAGACCTTGGAGCGGGGGAACCAAATCTTGGGGCTTATTCTAGAACATTTTCTAGGAAGGGCATCTCTCAGCCCTAGCCCGTCAGCTAACCTCGTAGGCAGTGGGGGAAATTGAGGAATCGCCATCTTTATGGCATGTCTTGATTCTGTCAGTTGTGATCGCTGGTACTGCTCATTTCTTTGTGTACCTGTTGTTTACTGAATTGAGGCGTTGTCATGGTGAGTAAAAAGAATTTTTAGAACTTAATGGTAAACAGACTAGCAATGCGGATTAACTCCAACATTGCTAATGTTCTGTGGGTTGATTAGGATCGGGCTAAACCGTTAGCTCGGATCTTGTACTGCCTAAAGTTCAGGTTGTAGCGGCATCAATACTAGTAGCCTGCCGCTTTTTTGTCTAATCGTTTTGGGTTTTTGCAGATTTTTTTAAAAGTCAGGCATCCTGTCAGGATAACTAGTTCATGACTTCCAGTATTCCTGTCCTGACGGCGATAACCCTAACAATGTATGGGTGACCACAAGGTTCGTGTTGGAAAACTAGACGCTAACTTTCATCTTCGGGACAGAAATGTCAAAGGTAATCGTCATCGCTGCCAGCAGAGTATCAGTAGCGGTTAACCCAGGGTGCTGCTCTGCCATTAACTTGAGAAAATCAACCGCTCCCCTGTGCTGAATCTGAAATCCCTGGGGCTCACCGGCAGATCCAGGGGTATACATGACACAGGCTAGATCGTCAGGGATTCCCAAATTGATTGGATTTTCTAGAGGCTGCCGGATAATCACATCCCAAGCCTGATCCACAGCAATTAACCGGGTTCTAGACTGGGGTAAGGTATTTATCAGATGGGTCTGGGTCAGCAAGATTGGCATTCGGGCATCCATGATCACCAGGGCCAACCTTTCCTGGGGATGGGTCGGATCCAGGGGAACATAGGCCGCTCCTGCCTTGAGCACCCCGAGGGAGACGATCAGCATTTCTAGCGATCGCTCCAGACAGACCCCCACCAGTATCTCTGGGCCAATTGCCAGGGCTCTGAGATAATGGGCAACCTGGTTTGCTTTTATATTTAATTCCTCATAGGTTAATTTTTGATCCTGTACAATCGCTGCGATCGCGGCAGGAGTTTTCAGAACCTGGGCTTCAAAGAGTTGATGAATGAAATATTCTGACTCCAGGTCTAATTCTTTTTCCAGACTGAGAATATTGCTTAAATAAGTTTTCATAGTCAAAAGCTAGTTAATAAAAGTACTGAGAATCATTACTTTATATAGTATTTTTTATAGTTAAATCTTGCCTCAGTAAAATTGCTAGAATTAATCATAATTGATTGGATATTTTTGGGTTAGAAATACTGATCTTTGAGCCAAATTTATAATAAAAAATTCCGAAAAAGCACTGACATCAAAAACTCGATGAAAAATCTCAAACTGCAGGATTATCCGAAAAAATACAGTGAATTTGCATCGCCCTATTTTAGAATGGGCATAGCCTCCAGTTGTAGTGGTTTTGCTGGTTGAGTGACAAAGCTCTCTTGCCCTCACCTTCAACCCCTCTCCCAGAGCGGGAGAGGACTGAGGGCGGTTCGGGCAATCACACAAAAGATTCATCAGTCAATCAGGTGGCTTTGACCCCTTGCAAACCCCAATCTCACCTCTATCAGCCGGTAAAACCCATCAGTAAAACCCATCAATGGTGACCCTGAATTTCACTGACTTGATCCTGACCCTGGGATTAATGGGGATAGCTATTGCCCTCTCTGCCTGGCAACGCCTAGGACTGGAATGGAAACTGCTGACAGCGACCCTCAGAACCCTGATCCAACTGGGGATTTTGGGTTATGTGTTAGCCGTGGTGCTTGATCCTCAAAGACCGAATACTGGGTTAACTCTGACCCTGATTCTGGCTTTGTCAATTTTGGTGGCGGTTGTCACCAGTCACCGCATCAGCCACAAACTACCCCGGCTTGTCTTCTGGGTTTGGGGGAGCTTGGTTCTCAGTACAGCTTTAGTGGTGAGCTATGCCCAATTGCTGATTATTCAACCGTCCTCCTGGGATGATCCGCAGTATTTAATTCCTCTGGTTGCCGTGGTACTGGGCAGTGGCATGAATAGCGCGGCGATCGCAGGCGAGCAATTATTGAATGCTTTAAGCCATAACCCGATTGAAATTGAAACCCATCTAAGTCTGGGGGCTACTCCCGGGCAGGTTGTAGCCCCCTATCGACGCATGGCCATTCAAGCAGGGTTACTCCCGGGTTTGAATGCCATGATGCTGGTGGGGATGATCACGCTGCCCGGTGTCCTATCCGGGCAATTGTTAGCGGGAGCCAGTCCCCTGGATGCGGTATCCTATCAGGTTTTACTACTATTTCTAGTGGTTGTAGCAGATTTAATGTTGACTCTGCTGATCACCCAGAGAATTTGCCAGCAGTTTTTTAATTCAGAGGCCCAGCTTCGTCAATTCTGACCCCGTCTTCACCCGTTGCATTCTCCAGTCAGATCAGATACGGTATCTAACAGTTCAAAGGGAGGACAGGTCAATTGACCCAGCATTCTTACCCCAACTTTTTTTCATTGCCCTATGTCAGAATTTTTAGATTTTCTCAAGCATCAATACGCCTACGTCGCCGTTGGGGAATTTAAACCCGGCAGGTTTGATGAAGCAGAGCATTTGTTTGAAAAGGCGGTTTCAACCTACACCAAGGGATTCAAAGGATCTTATCTCTTACAAGAACCTGGAACAGACCGGGGAATTGCCATTATCTTCTGGGAAAATATTGATGATATGGACGCAAATCACACTGCAGCCTATGATGCCATTATGCAGGAGATGGCTCCTTTGTTCGTCAAGCCGCCCCACACGGCATTCTATGAAGTGTGTAGTGAAGTTCATCCGGATCAACTGCAAGAGCAGGCGGAAAAATCAATTTAGGTGGCTCAATCAGGTGGCTAAAATTTTTGCCCGATCAATGCCGATCGGGCTAGCCCTCAGGGATGATTGGATCAGGAAAACCAGAATTTGCATTAGATTTGGATTTTTTCTGGAATTTGAGACCTTGAAATTGATCACTGGTTAGTAGTGACTGCTCATAGATAGAGGATCATTCCATGTCAACTGTTCCCTTCCGATATACCCTCCGCAAATTGACAAAGTTCAGGCATGTTCTGGGTTGGTCAAGTCGCCGTTCTCCCCACCGGGTGAATCAGTGGTTCAAATGGCTAGCCCCCGGTTTATTGGTGAAGCGATGGTTACTCTTGAGTGCGGGGGGCGTGGTGTTAACCAGTCTGGGCGTGGCGATCTGGACAGGAATGACTCCCATCTACTACATGCTGCGGTTGCTACGGGAGTTGCTAGGCTGGATTGCGGGGGTCATTCCTAATTCGGTTTCTGGCCCTGTTTTGCTCCTGACCGGGCTATTGCTAATTTTTTGGGGACAAACTCGCAGTTTAAACTCCATTACCCAGGTTTTGATGCCAGAGGGGGATGCCGAATTGGTGGATCGGCTCCTGACCCACCGTCGCCTCCATCGCGGGCCTAAGATTGTTGCCGTTGGGGGAGGCACAGGTCTATCTACCCTGTTGCGTGGGTTGAAACACTACAGCGCCAATATCACTGCCATTGTCACTGTTGCCGATGATGGGGGATCTTCAGGACGATTGCGGCGGGAGATTGGGGTCTTGCCGCCGGGGGACATTCGTAATTGTTTGGCGGCCTTGGCGGATGAGGAAAAGTTATTGACTGAGTTGTTTCAGTATCGCTTTCGAGCCGGGGATGGCTTAACGGGCCATAGCTTTGGGAATTTGTTTTTGACGGCGATGAGTGAAGTGTCAGGGGATCTGGAACGGGCGATCGCCGCTAGTTCTAAGGTTTTAGCGATTCGGGGTCAGGTGTTGCCAGCAACATTAAGCGATGTGCATCTCTGGGCCGAATTAGCTGATGGTCGCCGGATTCAGGGGGAATCTAGTATCACAGAAGCCAACGGTCAAATCCTTCAGATTGGTTGCACTCCAGCCAATCCTCCAGCCCTACCCAGAGCCCTTCAAGCCATTCAAGCCGCTGATCTGATTATCATTGGGCCAGGGAGTTTGTACACCAGTCTGATTCCCAATCTATTAGTTCCGGAGATTGCGGCGCGATCGCCTCCGCAACAGTTCCCCGGATTTATGTTTGTAATGTCATGACCCAACCCGGTGAAACCGACCACTACACCGTAGCGGATCATATTCGCGCGATTGATCAAGCCTGTGGCTGTCAACTGTTTGATGCGGTCTTAGTTCAGGGCAAGGTACCCTCGGCTCAGGCGTTGATTCGCTATGCTCAAGAAGATTCCTATCCGGTGGCCTTAGATCGGGATGCCATCAAACAATTGGGGCGACGGATTGTGTTGACCAATGTGATTGAAGTGGATGCAGTCACCGGGTATGTCCGCCATGATTCCCGGCGATTGGCTCAGGTGTTATTGCGCTGGTATAGCAAGGCTTGAGCCATGAATCCCAATCAAGTTCCCCGAAGTGAAATTTTTTCTGGTTTGGCTGGCGTTTTAGATCAATCAACCCTGGATCAACCCCTGTTCTTGCCCGATGGCAAGGCAACCTATGGTCTGGGGGTTGAGCTAGGGCGCTACTGCGGCAAAACTGGATGGCTACCCCCTGGGATTGTGCTGTTGCTGACTGGAGATTTGGGCAGCGGCAAAACCACTCTGGTAAAGGGTATCGGCGAGGGTTTGGGCATTGCTGAACCGATTGATAGTCCCACCTTTACCCTGATTAATGAATACACTTCGGGTCGGATGCCCCTGTATCACATCGATTTGTACCGTTTGACTCCGGCAGAAGTTGGCCCCCTGAATCTGGAAATTTACTGGGAAGGTCTGGAGGTTGAACCTGGAATCGTTGCGATTGAGTGGGCTGAACGGTTGGGCTATTTCCCACCAAACTGGCTGCAAATCAACCTCACCCATGAATCCGCCGGTCGTCAGATGAGGTTTAGGGTTCAGGGACATTAAAAATAGTTCTGTCCCTGGGCTCTAGGCGGGTAACGTGATGTCATCTACAAAATAATCACCAGAGGCTTTGATCACAATCAAATCACCTTGAGCCAGATTGAAATCAACAATTAACGCATAATCATTGTGGCCTGATTCATCGTAGTAATACCAACTCTTAAAATTGGCATATCCCCCTTTTTGAGGCTTTACCTGACCGTTAAGGTAGGGAGATGGGTATGCTAACGCGAATCTG
Source organism: Oscillatoriales cyanobacterium RM2_1_1 (assembly GCA_012033335.1). Lineage (GTDB taxonomy): Bacteria > Cyanobacteriota > Cyanobacteriia > Cyanobacteriales > Microcoleaceae > JBHJGO01. The sequence goes on along the minus strand of JAAURB010000105.1, from coordinate 5,750 downwards.
CTCAGACCAATCTAAACTTACTCAATCTTCAAATTGAATGGCATCTGCATATAGATATCTCGCGGATCGTTCAGGGTTTTGAACTGTTCGAGTTCTTCTCGCAGCCGCATCAGTTGGAGGCTTAATCCGTCTAGTTCAGGTGCCGGTTTTACCTCTGCCCTGGCCTCAGTGAGGTTTCGCAAAATCCGATCCTCCAGGGTTTTGACCTCAGGATATTCCTCCAATTTCCAGTCATCCCCCAGTTCTGCCCGTTTAACTGCCGCCGAGATCGCCGCTTCAATTCCGCCAATCTGATCCACTAAACCAATAGTTTTGGCTTGAGTCCCCGACCAGACTCGACCCTGGGCGATTTCTTCTACCTTGGGACGAGGAATCTGCCGGGATTGCGCAACCTGGGTGAGAAATCGCTCGTAGATCAAGTCCACGACTTTTTGCAACCGCTGCAATTCTTCCGGGGTTTTGGGGCGGACATTGGTATTGATATCGGCATAGCGTCCGGTTTTCACCGTATCCCAGGTGATCCCATTTTGATTGGCAATATCTTTAACATTAAACGAAACCCCAAATACCCCAATTGATCCTGTAATCGTGGTGGGTTCTGCAAAGATTTCACCGGCGGCCATCGAAATCCAGTAGCCTCCGGAAGCGGCAAAATTTCCCATGGAAACCACAACGGGCTTTTTCTGGGCCAAAAGCTCCACTTCTCGACCAATCACTTCTGAAGCGGTGGCACTGCCACCGGGACTATTGACCCGCAGGACAATCGCTTTAATGTCGTCATCGAGCCGCAGGAGACGAAGCTCTTGAGCCAGGCGATCGCCCCCAATTTGGCCGGCAATGCCCTCGCCATCAACAATACTGCCCTCTGCGTAGATGATGGCAACTTTATTCTGACTGCTGGGATTGCCGCGATTGACCTTGACAACATCTGGAGTTTTGCCGTAGGATTGCAGGCTAACCTGACGAAAGGAATTATCTGGGTTTTCAGATTCTAGGGTTAGTTCCTCTTCCCCGGTTAACGCTTTAAATTGAGTCACCACTTCGTCAAAGTAAGCCACCTTGTCCACTACTTTTTGATTCAACGCCTCGTCAGCAATCAAAATCCCCTGGGTATCCACAATTTTTTGCAATTGGGCGGGGGGGAGATCTCGATCTTCTCCGACGTTTCTAAGAAACTCTCCCCAAATGTCACTGAGCAGTTGTTGAGTTTGCGCGCGATTTTCAGGGCTCATTTGCTTCAGCAAAAATGGCTCTACCGCAGACTTGTATTTGCCAACCCGAGTCACCTGCACCCCAACTCCATACTTTTGTAACGCCCCAGCCAGAAACATCACCTGGGAACTTAACCCATTTAGCTCGACTGAACCCAGAGGATTAACAGCTAGAGTATCGGCTACGGAAGCTAGATAGTATTCAGACTCTGTCCAATCCGTATCATAGGCAATAATCGGCTTACCGCTCTCACGAAACTGTTCTAAGGCCGCTCGAACTTCCTTGAGATTGGCAAATCCAGTTGTAGAAGGAGTATTTGACCCTTGAATATACAGCCCAACAATCTGATCATCCCGGCTTGCTTCCTCAAGACTATTGAGCACGGTACGAAGCTTGAGTTGGCTGGGAATAGCCTCTGCTAAAGATTGTTGAAGAATTTGACTGGTGGTGTACTCGGGTTCGTAATCACTAATGTCAATGGATAAATCCAGAACAAGCACTGATTTGTGCTTGACTAGCGGTTCAGATTTTTGACTGGCCGCAATCCCAATCAAAAACATCAATCCACCTATTCCGGCCCCCAGGACAAGCACTAATGCCAGCAAATTACCCAGAAGACTGGCCGTAGTATATTTGAGGAAATCTTTCATCGACTAAGAAGTTATCGGCTTCACTAGTATTGGCTTGGACAGAGTCTAACTGCGAACCTGAAAACCGTCATTCGGCCAACTGGATACCCCAATCTTAGCCTACGACTCAGAGGATCGAGGAAGAACTAAACTTTAGCAAAAGCCGGCAGTCGGACTTGAACCCACGACCGCCCGCTTACAAGGCGGGTGCTCTACCACTGAGCTATGCCGGCAAAAAACGATCACAATTCATGATTTTAGCAGAGATTGAATGAGATCGTCTAGATTTTTGGCATTCCAGCAAAAATAAATCCAGAATGATTCTGCGCCATTTCAGTGTCTTGCCGATTTGTTGAGCATCAAAAATTCCTCTTAGGGTTATGGATTAGATAAGTAGAACAGGGGATTCGCAATTCTGAATCAATTCTGGAAAAAACCAGATAGGGGTTTGGGGACTTTGCCTCCGAGGAGAAAGCATTGTCCCCTCCACCCCTTTTGTAAATCATGTCTGATTGCTGTAACCAGATCCTAAATTAATTGTCCGCAGTAGAGGAATCATCATCGATTTCAGGTTTTGTTACTCCTTCGGGGCTTTCAGGTTTTGCACCTTCAGTTGCCTGCGCGGGCTGTTCCATCTCATAGGACTGAGAAAGGTCTATCGTTTGAAGTGGAGCAACCACCGATTCCGGTTCAGCTCCTTCAGATTCTGAGGTCAAAACCTCTGAAGATACCTCAGGAACTTGAATTTTCTTAACGGTTTTGATGATCTTGACTGGCCTTGAACCTTCAGGCTCGGGGGGTTTAGATTCCACAGGTGCGGATGACAGACCTTCAACGGATTCAGGCTCGACGATTTCAGGTTGAGATACTTCAGGTTGAACGATTCCAAGCTCAGTCGGCTCAGATTCCACGGTTACAGTGGACATATCTTGAACAGGTTCAGGCTCAGGGGCTTCAGGTTCGACGGGTTTAGGCTCAACAGTTTCAGGCTCAACCTGTACGTCTGGTGCAGCAACGTTGGACTCGACTGCAACCGCTTCCTCAGGAACTTCTCGGACTACAACTTCCTCTTTGACTGGCTCCAATTGGCTGGAGGCCGTCGATTCAGACACTATATCTGGCTCTGGGATCGCCTCTGCAATTTCCGTAGAGCGCTTGATGATAAGGCTGGTGGTGCTAGGTTTTCCAGGCTGATCTGATGGAGCTTCCAGCGCTTCAGGCGCTTCAAGTCCTTCAGATGCCTCAACCACTGGTAAATCTTCCTGTTCTGGCTCTACCGCTGCAACCTGCTCCGAATTCATCTCTGAATCGAGGTCTGAATCTATCGTTGCCTGATCGATTACTGCATCAGATTCGGGGAGTTCCTCCGCCACCGTCTGTCGAACCTTCAAGGTTCGCAGTCGATTGATGGCGGCAGCTAGCTCGAACCGTCGGAACATAGCCAGGTCTCCCTGGGGGAACTGGGTCAGCACATCGAGCCCTTTGGCCGCAATATCCGCCATAATCCGATCCAGGATCACGGGTAGGAAGGTTTTGCCATCGATGTAATGCTGTCGGCCATAGACCATGGCAGCAGCGATCGCCTGAACTTGATCCTGGGATACCAATTGCTCGACCGCAGACAAATCCACATCCTCCGAGCCAAACACCACTTCATCCACATCCCGAGCTTGGACACTGACATCTCGCCGTCCCCGGCTGGGGTCTAAACTGTCTGGCATTGGAATCCGGGGTTGAATCATCCCAAAGGTCTCTCCACCTTCAGGGGCCCGTCCCGTTGTATATTCACTTGCGATCGCCTTGGCTTGCTCCGTCACCTCCTGGGGCTTGAAGTTATCCAGGGCAATCACGGTATCTGCCACATCAAAGTAATCTCCGCTGCCCCCCATCACCAGAATTGTGGAGACCTGATGGTCAGTGTAGAGCTGGCGAATTTTATCCACAAAGGGGGTAATGGGTTCCCGTTCCTTGGCGATCAGGGCTTGCATCCGGCGATCGCGAATCATAAAATTGGTAGCGGCGGTGTCTTCATCCACCAGCAAGACGGGAGCTAAAGGCAGAGTTTTACTATCTGGTTCACTCTCTGTTTCAATGTTTTCCCCCGATAATGCTATGGCTTCTAGGGCTTCCATGATATTGGCGGCCTGAGAGGTACTGCCGCTGGCGTTCTCAGTGGAAAAATCCGTGGTAGAACGTCCCTGGGGCAGTTGATTGATAAACGGAGAAATATTTACTCCAGCAATACTGCGGCCATCTTCAGCCCGGATTTTGACCGCCGTTGGCTGAGTCACCACGAATTCACGACCATCCCCTGGAATATGGTTATAGATTCCCAGTTCGATGGCATCAAGCAGGGTGGATTTGCCATGGAAGCCCCCGCCCACAATTAAAGTGATTCCTTGAGGAATTCCCATGCCCGTAACTGTTCCCGTATTGGGACATTCAAACTCCACCTGGAGGGCTTCTGGAGATTGAAACGACACAACCTGGGAGGATGGCAACGGTCGAGGATCGACCCCACTGCGGCGGGGTAGAATCGCCCCATTGGGAATAAAAGCCACCAGACCTTTTTCCGTCAGTTGTTGCCGTAGCCATTGAGCATCTTCAACAACTTCTACGTGGCGTTTGCAGGCTTCGGCATCCAGGTTCTTGTATTTCAGGGCCCGTTCCACAATGGTTGGAATATCATCACAAATCATCGAAGCAGCCTGACGACCCCGAATCTGCCGACCTCCGGCAGGAAGACCGATGAAAAACCGCAACTCAATGCCTTTGGCTTTGGTGGAAGGCATGGGTCTGGCCCTTTGTAGGGCAGGGTTTTCGCCTTTGGGTTTGGGGGCAGGAGGAGCAACAAAGATGAAATTGGCAGCACTGCGTTCTAAAACTTCCTGACCCATATGAGTCACCACAATCATCCCACTTTTGCCAGTGCCCCGGCGGCTACTGAGATCTCGAGCTACCCGATCAAACTGACGAATCAGATAGTCCCGCAGGGCAATTTCTCGAATGGGAGTGTTGTAAAGTTCTGGGGGAAACCCCGCTACCGTCGGGGGCACATGAACCCGAAACTTGCTGGGAGCCGCAAATGGATCTCCCTGAACATAGTCCACAATTAATGAGAAATCATCAAAATCATGGGTTCCCAGAATCTCTTTGTAGGCTTTGTAGTTCTGGTTATCCAGGTCAAACAATTTTTGACGCAGACCCTCCCCAATCCCAGACGAGGATGACAATGGTTTCTCCCCCCGTTTGATAATGGGGCCTTTAGACTTCTCTTTGATATTTGGCTGTGAATCTCTATTATTGTCCATTACTCCAATCCCAGCTATTGTTTGCCCTGCTCCCAACCGATTAGCTGGAGCCAAACCTAAATCTATCACTCAACCTATCACTCAAAGTTTACAAGACGGACTTGAATTAAGCGAATCCTTTTTTTCCTCCAGGAAACCTCAGGGAATATCGGGATTGAGCAGTTTTGCCAGGGTATTCACCACCACCTGAGCCGAACCCAGAAAAAATTCCCGGTCAAGATTCTCCAGGGTATCACTGGGTTGATGGTAATGGGGCGATCGCAAATTAGCCGTATCCGTGACTAAAACCGCAGGGATTTGTTGATACCAGAATGGGGCATGATCACTGCGTAACACATCGGGCGTGAATATCCCTTTGAGGGGAACGGGCAGGGTTACCACCGGGGGCAACTCAATTCCCCTATCCGATTCACTATCAGGCCCAGGGGCAGAATCCTGGACAGGGGATGGTTCAGGCTGCAACTCGGAACGTCCCTGAGGAAATTTGTCCAGTAGATCCCGATGTTCAAGCTCCCCGATCACCGCTAAAAATTCACCGCGATCAGGGTGTTTTACCCCCGATGCCTGTAAAAATGCCCGGGATCAATTCCAGCCGGAT
>JAAURB010000014.1 GCA_012033335.1 Oscillatoriales cyanobacterium RM2_1_1 | reverse complement strand
CTACTTCAAGGTTTAGCAATATTCAAACGTTAGCGATTCCGGTGACTCTAGTTTTGCCCATTGGGGTTGTTCCCTCAGGAACGCCTATCCAATCAGATGAAAGTCTGGTACTACAGGCAGCTTGCCTATTGTGTCAGTTAAAGATTTTTCTAATCCCCCTTAACCAGGGGGATTATTTGATCGGGCAGGGCTCAACTGGAGATTTTAATAGTCTCCCGATCGCCCCATATCCGATAGCTCAGGTTCAGCAAGCAAGATTCTGGGTTATTGGTTATTTGTCTATCAGTCGCAAAGACCAGTTTAGAACCAGAAAACAGCTAGCTGAAGAATCAGTGGTATCTCTACGGATTGCGCCTCCAGTCGCTATACACTGGTAGTAGACGGTTGCACCCTAACAATACCCATGGGATTAAAAATCTACAACACCAAAGCCCGCCAGAAAGTAGACTTCACTCCCCTTGAGCCGGGAAAGGTGACGATATATTGCTGTGGGGTGACGGTGTACGATTATTGCCATCTGGGCCATGCCCGTTCCTATATCGTTTGGGATGTCGTTCGTCGCTATCTCACCTGGCGGAACTTAGACGTTCGCTATGTGCAAAACTTTACTGACATTGATGACAAAATTCTCAGACGGGCCCAAGCTGAACACTCTTCCATGGGAACCGTTGCTGAACGCTACATTGCCGCCTATCGGGAAGACATGGCCCAGCTTAACATTCTGGCCGCCGATGCCTATCCCAGGGCTACCGAGGTGATTCCTCAGATCATCGCCTTGATTCAAGCGCTGATTGATCAGGGCTATGCCTATGCCATTGATGGGGATGTTTACTATGCTGTTGAAAAATTTTCAAATTATGGTCAACTTTCAGGGCGATCCCTCGATCAGATGGAAGCAGGGGCCAGTGGTCGAGTCAAGGATTCCGAGCCTAAAAAACGCCATCCCCTGGATTTTGCCCTGTGGAAAGCCGCAAAACCATCAGAACTCAATGCCTATACCCCCTGGGAATCGCCCTGGGGTGCAGGTCGTCCCGGTTGGCATATTGAATGCTCGGCCATGGTCAAACAAACCTTTGGCGATACGATTGATATTCATTCGGGGGGCATGGATCTGACCTTTCCCCACCATGAAAATGAAATTGCCCAATCTGAAGCCTCAACCCACAAACCCCTAGCCCGCTACTGGATGCACAATGGCTTTGTGAATATTCAAGGGGAGAAAATGTCGAAATCCCTGGGAAATTTCACCACCATTCGGGATTTACTCACCCAGGTGGAACCAATGGTGATCCGGTTGTTTGTGTTGCAGGCGAGTTATCGCAAGCCGATTGATTTTACCGATGAAGCCGTGACTTCGGCCCAGAATAGCTGGCAAACTTTACGGGAGGGATTGGTATTTGGCGATCGCTGGGGGGAGACGTTGATGGGGAATCTGCTCGAACCCCTGGCATCATCTCAGCTTGATTCAGGGGCGATTGGCCAATTCAACCAGGCGATGGACGATGACTTCAATACCCCGGGCGGATTGGCGGTGTTATTTGAACTGGCTAAAAAATTACAAAAGGAAACCAATTTACTGACCCATGCTGGGAAAACTGATACCCCGGTTGCAGTCCTGAAACAAACCTGGCAAACCCTGGTCGCCCTGGCTGAGGTGTTGGGGTTGGTAGCCTTACCACCCGTCGCACCCGACGGAGCAACAGATTCTTCCAATCCTGGATTAACCGATCTGGAAATCGAAGATCTGATTCAACAACGACAGGCGGCTCGGAAGGCTAAAAACTATGGAGAGGGCGATCGCATTCGGGATCAGTTACAGGGTTTAGGAATTACCTTGATTGACCAACCCGGAGGGAAAACCACCTGGCATCGCTGAGGGGAGTTTCTGGTTTCCCCCGGACTAACGGGGGATTCTGGATGAAGCCGGATTAAACTAGACAGAAGTGGCGAAATCCTCCATGCACAAATGCCGGGTTGAGTTATGGGTCTCTCTCTAATCAGTCTTACCTCCCTTAGTTTCAAATCCCTGCTGGGGAATCCCCTACGGTCAGGGTTGTCTGTGGTTGGGGTATTCATGGGGGTTGCAGCGGTCAGCGCCACATTGCAGGTGGGCAAAATCAGTCAGGCGGTGATTACTAAGCAGCTCTCAGAACGAGATGCCCCCACCTTAATTGTCCGATCCGGGAGGTGGCAGCCTGGGGTTCCCTACAGACCCTTGAACCTAGAGGATCTGGAGTATTTACAACGACGGCTGAAAACGGTAGAAGCGATTAGTGCTACAAGCTGGCGACTCTGGTGGGTGGATGGGGTGATATTTCAAGATCAAGTCGTGAATCCTCAAGACAGCATGGCCGTCACCCAGGAATATCTGCAAACCTCAGGGCGTTCCATTCTGGCCGGACGATTTTTCAACTCTACTGATTTTGAGCAATATCGACCGGTGATTGTCCTGGATCAAATTCTGGCCACTGAGCTTTTTGGGTCTCAAAATCCAATTGATCAAAAAGTCTATATGATCAATCGCCCGTTCATCGTTGTTGGGGTCATCGAAAGTAAAATTCAGTCCGCCGATGCTGATAAAGAAGGATTGCTCCTGATTCCGATTACTACCAATGCGACTATTATTGGAGTTCAAAATATTCATCGTATTTTTATTCGGATTGGTGATTTAGATCGGATTGATCAGCTTGAGGAAGCCGTTGTGCAACTGCTTGAAAAGCGAGCGCCGGGGCAAGAATTTCGGATTGAAACCAATGTTCAGGACATTGTGGAGCAAAAGCAAACGTTAGAATCCGTCTCCAAGGCGTTGCTAGTTGTGGGGGCGATCGCCCTGTTGGTCGGTGGAGTCGGGATTGCCAATATTACCATTGCTTCTGTGATTGAACGCACCCCAGAAATTGGCCTGCGTCGGGCGATCGGAGCGACTCAATTTGATGTGATGTTACAGTTTATCCTGGAAGCGGCCATTCTGAGTTTGTTTGGTGGCGCTATAGCCGTGATTACCGTCCACGGGGTAACTGTAGTGGTGGCGAAACAGTTTGAGCTTCCCTATGAATTTGATAGTAAGACGACTCTGATGGCCCTGGGATCAGCCGTATTGGTGGGGGTTGGTGCTGGGTTTTTGCCGGCGATGCGAGCCAGCCAACTCGATCCAGTGAAGGCCCTGCGGGGAGATTAACTCAATCAGTCAATTCCTGAGGCCCTTTCCAAAAAAACAAATTCCAAAAAAAATCGAACAATGAGGAAAATGATGGAGCCACTATTATTATGGGAGCACGATTATGGGACTACTGATTGACGGCGTTTGGCATGATCAATGGTATGACACCGACAGCAATGAAGGACGGTTTGTCCGTAAAGCCTCTCAGTTTCGCCATTGGGTGACTCCGGATGGTAATCCTGGCCCGGATGGCATCGGTGGCTTTCAGGCTGAATCTGGACGGTATCATCTCTATATTTCCTATGCCTGCCCCTGGGCCCATCGAACTCTGATCTTTCGGCAGCTCAAGGGATTAGATGGGATGGTTGATCTATCCGTTGTCAACTGGTTCATGGGGGAACAGGGCTGGACATTTGAACCGGCTGATGGGGTGATTTCAGACAGTATTAATGGAGCGACCTATCTCCACCAGATTTACACTCGGGTTGACCCGACTTACACTGGACGGGTAACGGTTCCAGTATTGTGGGACAAAGCCACGAATACCATCGTCAACAACGAGTCCGCTGAGATTATTCGGATGTTTAATAGCGCTTTTGATCAGATTGGTGCAAAACCTGGAGATTATTATCCCGAAGCATTGCAGGCTGAAATCCAGAGTGTGAATGCGCGGGTTTATGAAACCGTCAATAATGGAGTCTATAAAGCGGGTTTTGCCACCACTCAAGGGGCCTACGAAGAAGCGGTCAAACCTTTATTTGCAACTCTAGATTGGTTGGAAGAGAAATTATCTCACCAGCGCTATTTGATCGGCACTCAGCAGACAGAAGCCGATTGGCGGCTATTTACTACGTTGATTCGATTTGATCCAGTCTATGTCGGTCACTTTAAATGCAATATTCGGCGAATCGTGGACTATCCCAATCTCTGGGCCTATGTTCGAGATCTGTACCAAACCCCCGGAATTGCTGAGACTGTTAATTTTCAGCATATTAAAGGGCACTATTATCAGAGCCACAATACTATTAATCCCACCAGAATTGTTCCTATGGGCCCTGAACTTGATCTGATGCAACCCCATGGCCGGGGGCAACTTTTAACCCCATAGAGAAGCTGGAATTTTAATGCCCCCAAAGTTTGGGGGCAATGTAGAACTCCATGGCTGGACGGATTCATCCCCAAGTTGAGCAACGCCAAAAATTTTATGGTGAGGCATTGTCTACCAAGAAACAGCCAGGACGACTGTTCCAGCTTTAAGGGTGACAAGATAGCTAAGATGCTGGCTGAATAAAGGATGGAGCGTTCAGTCCCCGCTGAAAATGGAGGCGTTTGTGGGGCTTAAGTTGAAACTTTCTGATAGAATGAAGTCAAGATTTCTCGTGATTTTGGGTAGCTATCAGCCACCCTATTACTTTTTGGGCACTTTTGGCTAGACCTTCCTCTGGCAAAGCTTTTTAATACCCTTGTCATCCTTAAAGAAAATAACCTTTAAATCCCACATTCCACACTTCATAGGAGGCAACTTTATGCGGAATGTGGGTTAAATCGCTAGAATTCAAGGGTTAGGCAAAACTGCCAAATAGATCTCCCACCTGAACGTTCTGAACTATAGCCAGAATTTGATCAGTTTCAATGAATTCAATCCGAACGTTGTTGCCTTGTTGAGTCAGTTCTAGTTGTTCTAGGGTCAAGTCTTCGAGTAAGAAGGAGTCAATTCCTACTTCAAAGTCAGTAATTCTGTCCTGTCCCTGAACGTTGGCAATCACAAACCGATCTGCCCCTGCACCACCACCGAGTTTGTCATCTCCTGAACCCCCGTTCAGTAAATCATCCCCAGCATCACCCCAGAGGCTGTCAACCCCCTCGCCACCGAACAGTTGATCGTCACCGTATTTGCCGCCGAGACTGTCGTTACCCGCCCCGCCCAGTAAGGTATCGTTACCACCCTCGGCAACTGTAGAAGAACGGTCATTTTCATCCCCCCGCAGAATGTCATCGCCCTCGCCACCTGCAACCTGGTCATCACCCAACCCCCCAGCAACCGTGTCATTGCCAGAACCGCCATCTAGAGTATCGTCGCCAGCTTGCCCCATCAGGTCGTTGCTGAGGTCATTGCCCATAATTTCATCATTTCCCGAACTGCCAATTGCATTCTCAATACTCGTGAGGGTATCAGTCGTAGGTGAAAGGGGTTCGCCCACCAATGTATCAGGGACAATCGGAAAGGGAACTGCGGGAGATACCCCTATTACGGAAGTATCAGAACCGACGATCAAAAGCTCTCGGCGCAAAAGCTCTAGGAACTCTAGGATATCGGGAATCGATGGTTCCGGTTGAACGGGTTCAGGAAGGGGTGTGTTTTTGAATGCTCGACCCGTTTGCAGGTTAATATTCACCCGTTCTACCAGTTCGTAGTTCACAGTGTCATCTCCATTCCCACCCTCGATCAGGTCAGCACCAAAGCTGTTGCCAATGAAATAATCATTGCCAGTTTCACCAGCTAAGGTGTCGGGACTAGAACCAACAATGCTGCCACTGAGGGTATCATTCCCAGAACCTCCAGATAAAAAGTTGCCTGCACTGTTGCCTAAAATCACATCATCTCCAGCTCCACCGATCAGATTTTCAATTCCCCTGAGGGTATCGATACTATTACTACCGCTATTTGGGAAACTAACCGTTCCTGCCCTCAGATCGGCAACAATTGAGCCGGAGAAGAAGCGGTAGGTGACGGTATCATTCCCGCTGCTGCCATCAATTAAGTCAAAGCCGAAACCGCCATCCAGAAAGTCATTGCCTTCTCCACCCTCCAGGAAGTCACCGTTGTCTCCTCCCGTTAAAGTATCATTCCCACTACCACCCAGGAGGGTATCGTTTCCCAGACCTCCCTCCAGAGTATCGTTTCCGGCATTTGCATCCAGGCGATTGTTACTGCTGTTGCCAATAATTTGGTCAGCGCCATCGGTGCCAATAATATTTTCAACGGCGGTGAGGGTATCCTGCTCGTTAACAATTTCTGTGGTCACTACGGTCTCCAGACCACTTCCACCGGGACGGGGCGTTCCACCAGGACGACGTACACGGGTTTCTACCCGAACACTCCTTCGCGTAGATACACTGCCGCTCTGCAAGTCAATGGTGCTGCTTGTAAAACCACTGTAGTCAACCGTATCGTCACCGCTGCCCCCATCAATCCGGTCAGAGCCAAAATTGGCCTGAAAAAAGTCGTTGCCTGAGTCGCCCGACAGCGTATCGTTGCCCTCAGCACCATCTAAGGTATCATTCCCAGCGTTTCCGCTTAGACGGTTGTTATTGTCATTGCCCGTAATTCTATCGCTGCCCATTGCACCAACAGCATTCTCAATACCGCTGAGGGTATCAGGGCGAGTGTTGCCGAAAAAGGTCGCATTTCCAGTTTGTAAATCAATATTGACACTGTTTGAGAAGAAATCATAGGTAACGGTATCATCGCCGCTGCCGCCATCAATGAAGTCAAACCCAAAAGTACCACTTAAAATATCATTTCCGGCTTGGCCTAATAAAGTATCATCACCAGAACCGCCATTCAAACTATCGTTTCCAGAATTGCCATTTAGCAGATTATTACTGCCGTTACCCGTGATGGTATCGTTGCCAGAGGCTCCAATAATATTCTCAATTCCAGATAGAGTGTCTGTGCCGGACGTGCCTGGAAAACCGACTCTGGAAGTCTGCAAGTTGGCATTGATTGAACCGGAGAAGAAATCGTAAGTGACCGTATCATTACCACTGCCTCCAGCGATTGAATCAAAGCCAAAACCGCCATCTAGCAAGTCATTTCCCGCTCCGCCCTGTAGGGTGTCGTTGCCAAAGTTACCGTTCAAACTATCGTTTCCGCTGTTTCCGTCTATCCGATTATTTGCCCCATCACCAATGATGGTGTCGTCTCCCCTTGCACCAATAATATTCTCAATGCCTGTCAGGGTTTCAGCGGAACCCAATGGGAAACCCACGCTTCCATTCGGCAGATTCGCGTTAATCCTCCCGGTAAAGAAGTTGTAAGTGACGGTATCATCCCCGTCGCCCCCATCCAGGAAATCAAAGCCAAAATCCCCATCCAGCAAGTCATTGCCTAATCCGCCGTAGAGGGTATCGTTATTCCCGCCGCCGTTGAGGCTATCATTACCAGAATCACCTGCTAGAGTATCATTGCCAGCATTACCAATTAAGGTGTCATTGCCGCCGTCCCCAGCAATGAGATTATTCCCACTAGTTCCTCTGATTAGTTCAGAGCCAGCTCTACCAAAAAAACGTTATCGATTACAGATGACATGATTATCCTCCTTTTAATTTGAATGAGTGAATAAATGAATTTGTGAATTCATTGTGAATAACAGGTAGATTTCACACGAATTCCAGCCAATAGTCTTCGTCTTGCATGAGTAAGCAATCAGTCGATCGGAACTGTTTTGTGTGTTGCAGGTCATTATATTCATAGATAATTATTCCCTCTGAATTCACTTCATAAACGCCGTTCATTATCAATTCAAGCTTGTGATGAAATGGATAGGGTTTTTGAGTTCCAAATTGTTGATAGATGGATGCTATGGTGGGAGATATGGGTTGAATCAATCCAAACCATCGAGTTATATCTAGATTTTGATCAATCAAAAATTCGGAATTTGCAGACTGTTTTTGCCAGATTTTGATTAATTCTGGACAAACGTAAGGGCAGATAAGCACAGGCCGAGTTTTGGTATCTAAAAAGCCAGGCCGGGAATTTTGCAGATTCCACAATTTCAAGCTGTCATAGGGATGCCAATACCCTCGATTGAAGATTAAAAATAATGGATTTTCCTGCAATAGCTGCTGAGCTTCAATTAATTTTCCCTCAATATTAGGGAGGATAAAGTTAGGAATGTAATCACCAACTCCCAAGACTTTTTTTGTGGGAAATATCGCGAAAGTTTCATGGTTATCTGGAGAATCATCTATAAACTTATTCTCATAGTTTGAAACATGAATTGAAATTAGTGTTTGGTGATTCTTTTTTGCCAGTAGAGTTTTCATTGTTTTAAGGAATGCTAGTGTTGACAAGAGGTTGGAGGGATAAGCATTAAAGTCACCCCCATTCGTATCATCTTGGGAATTGCGCTATACGAAACTGCCGGACAGGTTACCAATATTCACGTTCTGTACCACTGCCAGAACTTCATCAGTTTCCAACACATTAATCCGAACATGATTACCTTGTTGGATGAATTCAAGTTGATCCAGGGTCAAGCTTTGCAGCTTCAAGGTATTAATCCAATTCAATGAAGTTAGGGCCAGGAAATGCTTTGGTAGAAGCAAGTTCTATAGCTTCCTGCAAGCTAATTTTTCCATCATCTAAATCAACAATGTCATTGAATTCAGTAACTTGTATTGTTCTCATAGTTGTTCTCCTGTGGAATAGGTCGAACGCTTTTTCAGAGGGTTGTTTGATTGACAGTCAGACAAGCTCACAATCAATTTATCACTCTGCTGATTTACATTTAAAGCCATTTAAAAGAAACACACAATATAGAAATGTTTGATAATGTATTTAATTTGACAAAATTTAGTTTGAATTAATTCTTAGTCTGAGATTGATGACTGCTTAGATTTTCCTGAGAAAGAACTGAGAATTTATATGAAATCATCAAAGTCCGTCACTGAGATCACGAGGTCAAACTGTTTAGGACACCAGGGAAAATCCAAGAACTTTTAAAAGACTTGGGCTTTAGAGCTTTGAGGTGATTTGGTGGAAATTTGATTGACACAGTTATCTAATAACAGTTATCTAATATTTGAAAATGTTTGATTTTGTTAGACTTGACTTTTAAGACAAGCTATTGAGTGGTCTCAATCCAAGTGAAACAACTAGCCGAGCTATTCAGAATACAGAGTGGGTTGGGGAGCATCAAATCGCTATAATAATTGGCGGGTAATCCCTGAACACAGGGCCCGATCGCGCTCCTTGAGCTCTTGATTGGTTTTAAGATAGTCCTCAATCCAGCTACAGGCAAAATCCAGGGAATCCAACTGAAGAATCTGCTCAATATCCCACACGGCCATGGTTTGATCAAAGGAACCCGACACCAGGGTTTTACCGTCGGGACTAAATGCGATCGCCGAATTTCTCCTTGATGTTTGACCAGGGTGGTGAGCTGTTGTCCCTGGACAGTCCACAGGGTAATGCTCCAGGTTTCCAACCTCTGATCCCAGGTGGTTAGAGCCAGGGTTTGGCCATCGGGGCTAAATCGAGCTATATTGAGGAACCCATCCCCTTTTAGATTGCTTGTCCAGGATTGGATCACCTGATTGGATCGAGTATCCCAAAGTTTAACCTTGCCATTGCCATCTGCGGTGATCAACTGTTGATCGGTGGGACTACAGGTAGCAGCCCGTAAATTGACTCCGGCGTGGAAGCGATTCAGCAAACGACCGGTGCTCACATCCCACTGCTGAACTGTACCATTGTCTGAGGCGGCAAAAAGTTTGATATTCCTGGAGTCAAAGCAAAGGGAGAAAATAGCAGTATTGTCTGAACTTTTTGTCTGGAGAGTCTTGAGTAACTTTCCCTCCGGGTTCCACAACTTTATCATGCCATCGATACTGCCAGAAGCAATCCGTCTTCCATTCGGACTCACCGCAACGGCATAGACCGCATCCTGATGTCCTTTGAGGTGATGCAGGAGTTGCCCTTGAGGAGCCCAGAGCTTGGCCGTATTGTCTGCACTTCCAGAGACAATAAATGTACCGTCGGGACTGCTATCTACAGCCCAGGCTTCAACCGGGTGAGTCCCCAGGGTTCTGAGTAGGGTTCCGTCAGGTTTCCAGAGCTTCACGGTTCCATTTAAACTAGTGGCGGCGATCGCTCCTGATTCGATTCCCCCTGATTTGCTGTCCCCTCCCCTTCACCCTCCATCGTAAAATCAACCGCCGTGATCGGATCTCCCACGGTCTGAATAGTTTGCACCAGGGGATGGCGCTTGTACCAGAGCCGAACGGTATGATCCCAACCCGCAGTGGAAATAATCCGGCTATCCGAACTGATATCAACCCCCCAAACCACTCCTTTGTGGCCCACTAGAGTTTGAAGCAATTGACCCTGCCAGTTCCACACCTTTGCCGTTTTATCAACACTAGTGGAGACCAGAAACTCACCATCAGGACTGACGTTCACTCCCCAAATGGCATTGCCATGTCCCTCTAGTATTGTAGTCGGCGATGTTTCAGGCTGGTTGTTTAGCGGGACTGACCAGAGTCTGATGGTTTTGTCCTGGCCCGTTGTTACCAGTTGCCGACTCCCAGGTCTGAAGGCTACCGCCCAAACCGCTCCCTGATGACCCTTCAGGGTCGTAACCAGGGTTCCATCCGCCCGCCAAACCTTAGCAGTGCCATCAATACTCGCTGACGCTAGCCACTGTCCATCACTGCTAAAACTAAGACCATACACCCCATTCCGGTGACCGTTGAGGGTCTTGAGTAGCTGGCCTGTTTTCGTCCAGAGCTTGACTGTACCATCCTGACTGGCGGTAGCCAAACGCTGACCATCGGGGCTAAAGCGCACAAACCAAACCGTAGCCCGATGCCCATCAATCGTTTTTAACAAATGTCCTTGGGTATCCCATAGCTTCACCCTATTGTCTCCGCTGGCGGAGACGATCTGGCGACCATCGGGACTGAACTGCACAGCATAAACTTCATCAGTATGGCCCCGTAAGCTTTCGAGTAAAGTTCCATCCTGTTGCCAGAGTCGGACTGTCCGATCAGCGCTTCCAGTCACCAGGGTTTGGCCATCGGGGCTGAAACCCACACTATTCACGCTACTCCCATGACCGCTAAACCGATTAAACTCAACAGCGCCATAAATGGCTTGCCGGAGAACGGCATCGGTTTGCCCTGTCAGATCGGGGTCAGGTTCAGCCAGATCCTCAAGCAAACGTTTTGCCCGAATGGCCTCCACCAGAGTATCGAGTCCTTGACCTGAGATGGCGAGAGACTTGGATGAGGAAACTAACGCTTGAATCGCACTGCGATTGGCCTGAAACTGACTCTCCAAGGCCCGACGATACTGTAAAAGGATTGCTAAACCCAGAACAGAAACAATCACAAGTGCCCCAGTAATACTCCCCAAAAGGTACCGGTGCAGACGAGTCGCTTTTTTTTCCTGCTCTAGACGAGCGATGACTTCCAGGGTACGTCTGGCTTCCAGGGCTTGCTGAGTTTCCTGGCGATCGCGCGCTTCTGAGGCGGCCAGAAATTGATAGTCCAGATCACTCAAATGGTGATGCTTCGACCAGGCTTGGGCATCTTTCAACGCCTGTCCTCGCAGGAGTCGAGACGGATCGGATCGTCCCTGGGCAATCCAGGCGGCAAAGGTCTGGGAGTAGGGCCGAAGTTTACTGAGTTGCTGGTTGACCCATGCCTGATCAAAAACTTCCTGGTAAATCCGATTGCGGATCTGGAGAAATCCAGCCTGTTTAATCACTAACCCTGAAAGCAACAATTCAGTTTGCTCGGGGCTGTCATCGACTGGAACTGGTTGAGGAGATAGGGTCTGGGAGGATTGAGCGGGAGCATCAAGTTGAATATTCGTTAGCAACTGCTGATAAATTCCCAGGATGCGACCGAGCCATTGCGGATTGTGCAGTAACCGATCTCGAATGGTTTGCAAGTGTTCAGGCTCGTCTCGGGATTCCCACCGATGAATGATCTGGGTATAAACCATATTTTCAACCCAGAATTCTTCCATTCCTGATGGAATTTTCAGGGCTTTTTGCTGAATTCTCTGACTGGTTCGCCCTAGCAATTGGCAGAGCTTTTGAGTCAGAAATGGCTGCCCCCCCGTCCAGTCTAAAACTGCTCGAAAAATGGCTTGAATATCCCCAATATTAGACGTTAATCCCTGGGCTAGAGGATACAAATCTGCAAGTTGCAATCCCTGAAGTTCAATAGCTCTGCCAATATTAAAGGGGGTTCGAGTTTTGTCCTGGATTAACGTATTAGGGGTAGCCACTCCAAAAATGGCAAAACAGAGCCGTCTATACTGAGAGTTGATTGCCCGTTGATCATAGCAAAATTGAATCCAAGCAAAAAAGTCATCAACTGAAAAATCCAGGCTGAGAATGCTATCAATTTCATCAACAAAAATGACTAGATTCTCTTGAGGAAACTGAGTGAGTAAAATATTTTCAATAAAATCACTTAACCGTTGCTGAACTGAAATTCCGTCTATTTCTTGCCGCCAGGATTTTAAAGGAAATTGCCGAACCAGTCTAAACCCCCGCCAGAGCTCTCCCATAATCCCGTTATACCATTGAGATAAAACTACCCCTTCACTCCCGATCCGAGTCAGATCAATGGCGGCACAGCGATAGCCCTCCTGTTGTAAACGATGTTTGATTCGCACCATTAAGGACGACTTGCCCATCTGATGGCAGTTGAGCACGTAACAAAATTCTCCCTGCTTCAGGGCTTGATAAAGCTGATTGTCCGCTGGTCTGATAACGTAACTGGGGGAATCAGCGGTTAAGCTGCCCCCCACTTGATAATGAGATCCAGTCATTAAGTCACACAATCATAAAATACTACTTTTAAGGGTTGACAAGTCAGTGATTTTATGGATCAAACATTCAGCTCCCAGAGACACCCCGATTTTTGTTGCTTTGGATACAGTTTGACCCTGAACCGGGGCCGAATCTCCAAAGGTTTACCCACTTATACAAAGGTTGATTACAGACTCTGAAATTATCACCTTCTAGAAGATGCTAACTTTAGAGGTTGTTGTCTTCAGGTAAAGCTTGCCATATTAGAGCTGTGACTGGTTTTGAATGCGCTGCTGGCAGGTGAACTTCTTGATCGCCTGACCAGTATTTTTTTGATCAAATCAGCCTGAAGACCTGAGACCAATCGTTCTAGACTGAAAGCAGGATTAGTCAGTAGAGTCTGCACCATATTGTAGAGTGAAATAGGCGGCGCTATGATGGGGAGAGGAACTTTTATTGATCCATGATCACTCTCTAGCAAACAATTTCTGGTGAATCATCTCTTAAGATCTGATCTCCCTGGGAGGTAATCTCGGGAATTAAGGGGGTTTATCCCAGCTCTAGTTTTGGCGTTATTTTCAGGTGGTGGGTGTGGAAGATTTATTAGAGCTCGCTAGCACCTTGGTGTATTCGAAGACCGGCAGTGCTTTAAATTATGCTCAGCGGATTGTTCTGAGGGAATCCCTTCAAGATGCCAAGAAAACCTACGATCGCATCGCTGTTGAGAAAGGATATTCTCCCAGTTATCTGAAAAATGGAGTGGCCCCCCGATTATGGAATCTGCTGTCTGAAGTCGTCGGAGAAAAAGTCAGCAAGATCAACTGTCGATTTCTGCTGGAACAAAAGCTCCGGGCCGGTTTGAATAGCCAGGTTTTGGATCCCGTCTCAATTTATGCCTCGGTACTCGCCGAACGACCTGGAGGTCAAGTTCCTCTAGCTTCGCCGTTTTATATTGCCCGATCCCCCGTGGAGTCCCTCTGTTATACAGAAATTCTCAAGCCCAGGGCCTTGCTTCGCCTGAAAGCTCCCCGGCGCGTGGGTAAAACTTCTTTGATGGTCAGATTACTCGACTTTGCCGAGAAACAAGGATGTCAAGTTGTGCAACTGAGCCTCAATCAGGCAGATAGTCGCACCTTTAGCTCAACTGAAACATTTCTTCGCTGGCTGTGTGTCAATGCCAGTCGCCAACTTGGACTGACTTCTCAATTAGATCAATATTGGGACGAGGACATGGGAGCTCTAGTCAACTGTACCCTTTATTTCCAGGAAGGTATTTTGACCCCAATTCAGGAACCCGTGATTCTGGCCCTCGATGAGGTCAGTCAATTGTTTCAGTATCCCTCTTTAGCCAGGGATGTCATGGCCTTGCTGCGGTCATGGTATGAAGAAACCCGCGATATTCCGGTCTGGCAGCGCCTGCGATTATTACTGGTAAACTCCACGGATGTTTATATTCCCCTGGATATCAATCGCTCCCCCTTCAATGTGGGTCTAGCTTTAGAAATCCCCAACTTCACAATGGAGGAAGTCAAGGAGCTAACCCAACGGCATCAACTGGGTCTCTCCTCAGAAAGCTTAATCCGCCTGTATCAGTTTTCTGGAGGATTTCCTTACCTAGTACGATTGGCCCTGTATCAAAGTGTGGTTCAGGAAATTGACCTCGATCAATTGCTGCACTATGAGACTATTGCCCCTAAGATTTTCAGGGAACATCTCCAAGAGCAGACCTACAAACTTCAACAGCACCCTCAACTGTTTGAAGTCTATCGCCATGTGGTGATGGCACAAGCTCCGATCTTCGTAGAACCCTCTCTGGGATTCAAGCTACAAAGTCTGGGGCTGACGCGGTTAGTGGGCGATCGCCTGCTGGTGAGTTGTCAACTCTATCGCTGTTATTTTCAGGGGTTGTATCAGAGGCAAAATAGAGCAGAATAAAATAATTCTTTCAGAAGATGCCTGGAAAGGCTATCAGGCTAATGACTGGAGTTTATGTCACAATTGCAGCAGTCTGGGTTCAACTTGATTGAGCCCCATTAAGTCGGTGGTTGTAATTAATTGTTAAGGCAGGGGGTCTGGGGCTTCGCCCCAGAAGGGGGCAGTGCCCCTTCACCCTCCATCAATTTTTTAATTAATTGCGTCAAGCTACTTATTTCTAACATTTAATATTTAATACAGCGTTTCCAACGCTGCTAGAGTACGAAAGGTGGCGGCGCGGTGCGCCGCCACCTCTCAAATCTGTATCTCACGTGATTGGGAATCGCTATATTTAATATTTAATTTAGCTAAAGCATTTAGCAAGAGCGTCTAATTAAAGGGTTTAATCAATTTCCTAGCAGGGTTTCTAGTCCGTTTTCCAAGAGGATGTTTTCCAAAAGGATGTTTGAAAAAAGGATGTTTGAAAAATTCACAGGTTTCTGCATTGGCCCCTTTGGATCGAAGGGCTTCTCGGCCAGCCATCCCCCGGCGCGAACCGCGTCCCGTGGACAGAGTTTTCGGAGGGCTGATTCAGGTTTATCTGACATGAGGACATCCTCTAACCGACGGTTGATCAGACCTCCTGTTCAATTCTCCCGACTCAAGGGTTTTATGGCGACCCTATTGCTACTCCTGATCCTGCAATTTGGATCTGGCCCCGCTAGCTTAGCCTTGGCCCCATCCTCAACCGCTCCAATTTCCGAGCCACAGCCGGTGCAGGAGCTTCTGGATCAAGCCTTTGAGGCCACTCAATCGGGGAAATTTGGCCAGGCTGAAGATTACTGGACAGCGATTCTCGATCAGTTCCCGAACAACCCTGCGGCCTGGAGCAATCGCGGCAATCTCAAGGTCAGCCAGAACAAACTGACAGAGGCTATCCCAGACTACAACAGAGCCATTGAACTCGCCCCCAACGTGCCTGATCCCTATATCAATCGGGGCATTGCCTATGAAGGATTGAAACAATGGCAACGGGCGATCGCGGACTACAACCGGGCCATTGAGCTAGATCTCAAAGATGCTGATGCTTACAACAATCGGGGTAATGCTGAAGCAGGGTCAGGGAATTGGTTGGCGGCGATTGAGGATTATCAGAAAGCCTCAGAGCTGAATCCCAATTTTTCCCTGGCCCGGGCCAATTATGCCCTGGCCCTCTATCAGAGCGGTCAGAAAGACCAGGCTATTCGCGATCTCAAAAATATTGTGCGGAAATATCCAAACTTTGCTGATGTGCGGGCTGCTTTAGCCGCTTGCCTGTGGGTTTCCGGACAGCAAGGACAGGCTGAGAGCAATTGGGTCGCCGTGATCGGACTGGATGCTCGATATCGAGATCTGGACTGGGTCAGACAGATTCGCCGCTGGCCCCCCGCCGTCGCCGATGCCCTGGAAAGTTTCCTCAGTCTCAACTAAGAGCGCCGAATATTAAAGCAACACCATTCCTGGCGCTTCCATAAGATAGCTACAATCCAGCCATGTTGCTCCAGGGTATCCGCAATGGGTTTGGCCTGATCGAGTAAAATTCCACTGAGAATCCCCCAGGAACTGGGCTTCACTAGGGCATCAAACTTAGGAATAAAGTCAATAATCACCTCCGCCAGAATATTGCACATGATTCCGTCTACGGGCTGATCAATCATCTCCAGCAGCCGCTCCACACTGCCCTGCTCTACCACCATTTGCTGCGGTAGAATCCGATTTAACTTGCGATTAATTCGGGCAGATTGTACTGCTAGGGAGTCTGTATCAACGGCATAAACTTTTCCCGCTCCCAGTAATATCGAGCCGATGGAGAGAATCCCAGAGCCGCAACCAATATCGACGAGAATCGAGCGACTAGAATTTGACTCTAGCCGCATTTCTAAAGATTCCAGGCAGAGCTGAGTCGTAGCGTGGGCCCCTGTGCCAAAGGCAACTCCTGGATCTAAGCGCAACAGTAGCCGATCAATCACCCCCGGAGAATCGAGCCAGGCTGGATAAATCAAAAAGCGATCGCCGATTTTGGTCGGTTCCCAGTGCTGTTTCCAACTGCTAGCCCAGTCCTGTTCATCAATTAAATCCCATTCCAGAATGGGGGTAGCAACCTCTAAACAAAGGGCATCCTGCCGAAGCCACAGGGCTAGGGCTGCCAAATCGAGCATTTGAGCATCATCTTCGGGTAAATAGGCTGTCACCACATAGAGGCGCTTCTGACTCTGGGTTGCCGTTCCCCGACAGCCAAAACGCTCCAGCCGCCAAAAAATAGAATCCTCTAGGGCTGGATCACAGAGAACTTTGATTTCCCACCAACTATGAACCATATTCTCCTGTAAAGATGGAGGAATCTCAATTAGCAGTCAAATCAGAACAGTTACAGATTGCTCTACAAATTAACAGTATAAGCATCCCGAATTCCGGGCACTTTCATAATCTCACTGAGCAACCCTTCTGGTAAGGGATCATCTAGACTGAGTACCATAACGGCCTCTCCCCGAACAATCTTCCGGCCCACCTGCATACTGGCAATATTGACATTGAAACTGCCCAACAGGGAACCAATCTTACCGATAATCCCCGGCATATCCCGGTGCAGGGTAAACAGCATATAAGGACTAGGGGGCACATTGATCGGAAATCCATCAATATTGGTCACCCGCATCTCGCGATCGCCTAGCAACGATCCGGTCACGGTATGACTACCCAAGGAGCCCTTAGCCTCCAGATGAATTGATCCGGCGTAATCGGTGACCGTTGCATCCCGGGTCTCGACGATGTGAATTCCCCGTTCCTTGGCCTCGATACTGGCATTGACATAGTTGACTCGTTCTCGCAGGGCTTGGGACAGCAAACCCTTCAGGGAGGCCACTACTACAGGTTGGCTATTGTTGTCCGCCAGTTCCCCCTGCAATTTGACATTGAGAAAATCTACCCGTCCCCCGGCAAGCTGACTCACCAGATTTCCCAGGGTTTCTGCCAGTTGCAGATAGGGCTTGAGTTTTTCGAGGGCATCGGGATAGAGCCCGGGAATATTCACCGCAGACCGGGCTGGGAGACCCAGCAACACATCTCGAATTTGTTCGGCGACATCGATGGCAACATTCACCTGGGCTTCTTCTGTTGAAGCTCCTAGGTGAGGAGTCAAAATAATCTTTCCCCCTACTGCCCGCAGGGAGGAGTCTGCCTCTAAGGGCTCATTTTCATAGACATCTAGGGCCGCTCCAGCAATCTTACCCTGCTCCAGGGCCTCAGCCAGGGCGACCTCATCAATAATCCCTCCCCGAGCACAATTAATCAGCCGGGCCGTCGGCTTCATGATCTCAAAGGCAGCGGCATTGATCAGATGATAGGTCTCCTCCGTTTTTGGCATGTGCAGGGTGATATAGTCAGACTCCCTGAGCAAAAGATCCATCTCCACCAGTCGGCATCCCAACTGATCCGCCCGCTCCTGAGAAATATAAGGATCGTAGGCCAGGAGCTTCATCCCCATGGCTTTCGCTGCTACTGCCACATGGGAACCAATTTTTCCTAACCCGACAATGCCCAGGGTTTTCTTGTAGACCTCTACCCCAATAAAGCTCTTGCGATCCCATTGGCCTGATTTAACGGAGTGATTGGCATCGGCGATGTGCCGGGAAATGGCAAACATCATGGCGATCGCATGTTCTGCCGCCGCAATGGTATTCCCTTCAGGAGAATTGACCACCACGATTCCCTTGCGAGTGGCCGCCGGAACATCCACGTTGTCTACGCCCACCCCAGCTCGTCCAATAATTTTGAGTTGAATCGCTGCTTCGACCATCTCACCAGTGACGCGGGTTCCAGAACGGATCATTAAAGCATCATATTCCGGGATAATTTTGACTAACTCTTCAGGGGACAAACCCGTCTTAACATCAACCTGAGCGACTTGAGAGAGAATATTGATTCCCACTTGATCGATGGGATCGGAGACAAGAACCTTAGGCATAACTCTTATGCGAATGAATTTGCGGATGAATTGTAACAGTGGGGAACAGACTGTTAACCCTTCCCTAAAGGAATGGTAACAGGAGAGGGTTCAAATAGTCTTGAATTCCGGGTCTTGAATTCCAGCAATAGTACTGTAGCAAGATAAAAATCTTGGGTGCAGGTCTCAGGCTCGTTTCCTACAGATTAACGACTTCAGGTACAATGCAGCAGCTTTTGGTCTGGCATGATTTTACTGGCTTTCAGCTATTTCCTGGTTTGTGAAGAATTATACATCTCCCTCTGGATAGGGATTTCAGAGACCTCTATTTTTAAAATGAGAATTGCTAGGTACAATAAGTGCATGAGGGCGCTTGAAAAGAGTATGCGGCGGTGCAGAAGGAATCCTCAGCAATTGATTAGATGATTGATGAATTGATTAGATGATTGACTAGAGTCAGTGCTTGAATCCCTCATCTGAATCATCCCCTTAAATCCGTCCCTCAAACACCCCTTTAACAATTGATGTCTGTCCCATGAATTACCTGATTGCTGTACTTTCAGATCGAATCCAAGCTGAAGCGGCTTATGTGGCATTGGAAAAAGCAGGATTGCCGATGGATCAGGTGACAATCTTGGGCAGAGGCTACAAAACGGCTGATGAATTCGGTTTAATTGATCCGAATGAACGAGCATTAGCCCAGGCTCGCTTGATGGCCAGTTGGCTGGTTCCCTTTGGGTTTGTTGCCGGGTTTACCTTCAGTTTGATTACGGGGCTAAATACCTTTGCCTGGGCCGGAGAAATCGGCAATCATCTGGTGGGGGGAGTTTTAGGAGCCATATCTGGGGCCTTGGGAGGCTTTTTTGTAGGCGGAGGCACGGGATTAATTGTTGGAGGTGGAGATGCATTACCCTATCGCAATCGACTCAAAGCCGGCAAATATCTGGTGGTTGTTCAGGGGCTTGAGAGCCCGATTCGGGAAGCTACTCGGGTTTTGCAACAACAAAAGCCCGAAAGTCTTCAAGGCTATACCGCATAGGCGGCGATTCTTTAGAGTTTTTGTCCGCTGTTCTTGGCTGAATCTATTACTAAACTACTGCCAATGTTGCCACGGGAAGAGCTCTTAAAAAATGTTGAAAATCGAGATCGAATTGCCCAAGTCATTGATCGAGCAGAACAAGCTTTGAAAACCTGGGAAATTACCCACTGTGACTTTTTGTCTCCCCCGGAACTGTTAGAATCTCAGCGGGTTTTTCAAGGGTTAACCGAAGTTCAGTGTGTCGCCTGGGGGGGGTATCCCCAGGCAGAACGGCAACGGCTAGCCATTGCCCGGTCAGAGTTACCCCTGGAACCGGCCAGCGTTGAGCTGGCGGTTTTAGAGATTACTGGAAACTTTCTGTTCGATACCGCCAACCATCGTGACTTTCTCGGAGCTATGCTAGGCACTGGAATTGTTCGAGAGAAGACGGGAGATGTACTGGTCTTGGGGGAACGGGGAGCCCAAGTCATCGTGGTTCCCAGCCTGATTGAATTTCTAGCCATGAGCTTGACTCAGGTCAGATCTGTGCCTGTGAAAGTCAGACAGATTGATTGGAGTGAGCTAAAAATTCGCGAACCGAAAAAGCGAGAAATCACTACGGTAGAGGCTTCACTGCGGCTCGATGCCGTTGCCTCTGCGGGATTTGGCATGTCCCGCAGCAAAATGGTGAGCTTTATTGATGCGGGGGATGTGCGGGTCAACTGGAAAGAGATCACCCAGGCTAGCCACCTGGTAAAACCTGGGGATTTGATTGCCATTCGGGGAAAAGGACGATTAGAAGTCATAGAAGTGGTCATCACGAAGAAACAGCGATATCGGGTACAACTCATCCGTTATCAATAATCGTTGGGGTTTTTTGATCAAATTTACAGATCAAATTTACAGATCAAGTTTATAGATCAGATTGTTAGTCATTTTCAATACAATTTTGGATATTTATGTCGCCTCGCTCTGGTTATACCTTACCTGTTTTTGCCTGTGCTGCGGCGATCGCTGCCCTCAAGTATTTACAGTTTAAGACCTCTAAAACCTCCCAGGTTTTCGACCCTGCATCTGACAAACCTCAGTCCTGGAATCGAGCTGAAAATCCTCGGCAATTTGATGCGATTGCCATTGATCTGATTACCCCTCAAACAACAGTTAAAATCCCGATTGAATCTGTGGCGATGTTGAAGCCCAACACCGCTTTAGCCATTACCCGTTCTGACCCTGGGGACAACCTGGATTTAACTCGAAATACACCGGTTTGGGGGATGGTAGAATGGCTATCTGATCAGAAAGTTGAGTATCCAGATCATTCTACGGACATCCCCGAACAAATTCACCTGGTGGGAGGGGAGGGTATTGGCTACGATCAACAGACTGGAACAGCGGCGATTTATAGCTATGCCAGACAATTATTTCAGCAAAATTTAAAGCCCTTATTAACCCCTGAAGACAAAATTCAAGTGACAATCATTCTACCGGAAGGCCAGCAATTGGGACAACGAACTTCTAATGCTGCCTTTGGCATTGTTGAGGGGCTATCTCTCCTGGGAACAACCGGCATTGCCCAACCCCTGAGTACATCCGCACAGCTAGAAATCTACCAGACAGAATTACAGGAAAAAGCGACTCAGTTTGATACTTTAGTATTTTGTCTGGGGGAGAATGGTTTGGATTTAGCCAGATCTTTAGGGATTCCTCCAGAACAGACCATCAAAACAGCCAACTGGTTAGGGCCAATGTTAGTCACCGCTGCTTTAGCAGGAGTTCGATCCATGCTTTTATTGGGCTACCATGGCAAGTTGATCAAACTGGCGGGGGGAATTTTTCATACCCATCATTACCTGGCGGATGGTCGCCTGGAAATTCTCACCGCTCACTGCGGCGCAGTTGGAGTTCCTTTAGCTCATTTGCCCGTCATTTTTAAGCTTGAAACTGCAGAATCCGCCCTCAACTATTTACGGGATCTAACAGAGCCTATAATTGATATTCCCACCAATCTTTTACCTCAAGAACCCCTGGATTTATCGCAGGACTCATCCCCGGAAAATTTAGCTAAAATTAAGTCAAAATCGCCTTGGGTTGATCGAGTCTATGGGGCAATTACCTCTACAATTGATCGACGGGTTGCTGATTACATCTGGATTCATACTCAGCATCAAGTGACCATAGGGTCAGTGCTATTTGACCGAAATCGTCAGATTTTTAGCAGAAGTGCATCTGGGAATACACTTTTAGCAAAAGTTTGCTATCCTAGTCGAAATAATCTTTCCTAGCTACGGAGATCTCAACCATTGATTGCTGGCTCTTAAGCATTTTGGCTTAAGAATAATTCCAGTAGATTTCTGAACAGATCAACCGTCATTCAAATTGATTTGCATGTTGAAGAATAGTCGAGTTGCTCTCTCTCGGGATGGGGTTATGCCCGCTCAGGGGGGGGCAAGATTTTAGCTATTCACCTGAGCGGGGGGTTTGAAAAGTCGAAGGGATTACCCGATAGATTGGGCGGTGCCGCTTAAAACGCTTATATTTTCGTGAATTCAGCTTGTGTGAATTCAGCTTGCCTGGGGCCGCCTGATCCCTTTTTGAACCTCTGCTGAGCCAATTATCCCTACGCTAATTCCCAACTCTTGATATGGTTCCCAAAACTGAAACACGAGCTCAAGCGCAAACGATTCAATCTCCAGTGGCAAAAGTGGATCGTCAAATGATTGTTATTTTAGACTTTGGTTCCCAGTACTCAGAGTTAATTGCTCGCCGAATTCGAGAGACGGAGGTTTATTCAGAGGTTATTTCGTATCGGACAACCCCTGAGCAATTAGCAGCCTTGAGTCCTAGAGGAATTATTCTGTCAGGAGGCCCTAACTCTGTCTATGATTCAGGCGCTCCCCAGTGTGATCCGGGCATCTGGCAACTCGGGATTCCGGTCTTAGGAGTCTGTTATGGGATGCAACTGATGGTACAACAACTGGGGGGACAGGTAGAGCGGGCCCAGCGGGCTGAGTATGGCAAGGCCGCCCTGAAAATTGATGATCCAACGGATTTGCTGACGGATGTTGAGGATGGCTCAACCATGTGGATGAGCCATGCTGACTCCTGTACTCAACTTCCTCCGGGGTTTGATGTACTGGCCCATACTGAGAATACTGCCTGTGCCGCGATCGCCAATCATCATTTGAAATTTTATGGGGTGCAGTTTCATCCTGAAGTGGTTCACTCCATTGGGGGCATGGCCCTGATCCGCAACTTTGTTCACCAAATCTGTAACTGCGATCCCACTTGGACAACCGCAGCCTTTGTCGAGGAAGCGATTCGGGAAGTTCGGGCCAAGGTTGGAGACAAGCAGGTGTTGCTAGCCCTCTCTGGAGGAGTTGACTCCTCAACCCTGGCGTTTTTGATGCACCGAGCTATTGGGGACAATCTCACCTGTGTCTTCATCGATCAGGGATTCATGCGAAAGCGAGAACCAGAACGGTTGTTGAAGTTGTTCAGTGAGCAGTTTCATATTCCAGTGCAATATGTTGATGCCCAGGATCGCTTCCTGGAAAAGTTAGAAGGGGTAGTTGATCCAGAGCAGAAGCGCAGAATCATTGGCCACGAGTTTATTAAAGTCTTTGAGGAAGAATCCACCCGTCTAGGCCCCTTTGACTATTTGGCCCAGGGAACCCTCTATCCTGATGTGATTGAGTCAGCGGATACTAATGTGGATCCCCAGACCGGAGAACGGGTAGCGGTCAAGATCAAGAGTCATCACAACGTCGGTGGACTCCCGAAAGACCTGCGGTTTAAACTGGTGGAGCCCTTACGAAAACTGTTCAAAGATGAAGTTCGCAAAGTTGGTCGGGCGATTGGTCTGCCAGAGGAGATTGTCCAACGCCATCCTTTCCCGGGGCCAGGTCTGGCCATTCGGATTGTTGGAGAAATTACTCCAGAGCGACTCCATATTTTACGGGAGGCTGACTACATCGTTCGTCAGGAAATTAATCGCTGGGAAATCTATCACGATCTCTGGCAGGCTTTTGCTGTGCTTTTGCCGATTCGGAGTGTAGGAGTGATGGGGGATCAGCGCACCTATGCCCATCCCATTGTCCTGAGGTTTGTGTCGAGTGAGGACGGCATGACCGCAGATTGGGCCAGGGTGCCCTATGACCTGCTAGAACTGATTTCTAATCGTATTGTCAACGAGGTGAAGGGAGTCAACCGGGTGGTCTACGATATTACGTCCAAGCCCCCTGGAACAATCGAATGGGAATGAGATATCTAGAGAAATCTGCTCAGGTTTATCTCTTAGTTTTTGTCGATTAGTCAAACTGTTATCGAGCTTTTATTGTCACCTTGCCAGACCCAAACTTGCGGAGCTCTGAATCTGGACTCTCCCAAGTTTGGGAATTGGGAGGTTGAAAAATCCCAGGTTAAGAAAACCCTAAAAGATTAAGAAAAGTCAATTGAAAGATTAAAAGAACCCCATTTATGTGGAAAACTCTTGACTTTACTGTGGAAAACCCTGACTCAACCTGTGGAAAACTTTATCCAGCTAGAGTAGCCTTCCATTCTAAAATTAGAGAGATTTAAGCCCCTATGATAGCCGTTTAACTTAGCAGATTTGCAATTATGGATTACAAAACAGCTCACAATTTGATTTTGGAACAGGGCAATGCACTGAATGCCCGAACCAATTCAGATGCATTTCTATCCCGCCTGGAACAGGGCAAACCTCCCATACCGGGGCAAGTCACCTCAATTTTACTAGCACTGAAAATTTTATTTGACAGTCTTAAAGAAGAACCTGCATTTGAGCAGCAACTGACAGCGGCACTCTATCAATTGGCTATGGAGAGCCATCGTCAATTTATTCTGGGTCGCGATCGCGGAGTTGAATGGCCACCCTTACTCCGGGAGGATTTAAACCGGATCAGTCTGGCTATTAAAAATATTTTTTCGGGTCAGTGGCAGGAACTAACCTGAGAAATTGATCAAGAATGGAAAACTAACAATAAGAACTGATATCCTGACCGCATTCATCCGCGAGGTAACATAGGGCTCGAAACCTCAGACCCATCAGTTCTTCATAGAGCGGATTGATCTGGCAGAGGGGGGGAATTTGAAAAAGAATTCGACTGCGAAATTGAATCACTCGAGCAAAAGGGCATTGGGCTGGAATGACTCGACAAATCAAATGGGCCACCCTGGGACTTTTGATTTGAACGTGCTCAACCCATTGCTTTAAAGGTCTGAGGGGACTGACCCGAAAACCGGACTTCTTAGGGAAGAAGTGATGTACTGCCAGGGTCTCACTTGACTGGTTCTCTGAGGGTCTTACCTGACTGGTAAGAACTTGGTGGGGCATGGTAGGGTATGAAATATTCATTAAGGTTTTAGTCCTTCGCCGAAACATTACAAAGTGTACCTAGGCTTCACTAGGCGCTGTAAAGTATTTTTATGCCTATTAGATCTATTCCTGGTTGATTTCTGTCAGGGTGCAGGATGACTTTTCGAGGGATAATGTTCCTGAGAAAAAACTCAGTACTGTCTATCAGTGTTGCCTAGGTGAACTGTCTAGATAGATTATCTAGATGGGTATTGTCTAGGTACAAGGCTGTCTAGACGGAGTTATTTAGATGGAATCAAGGGTATTTCTTCCTGGATTGTTTTCCCCCTGACTATTGTGCCCTACATTTCAAGAAACATTACAGAAATCGAATCAAAAGTATAAATATAACCTATGATCCCCATAAGTTAATTTTATGAGTGGGGATTGAAATTTGTAAATCGATGTGCTTTTTCTGCCAATACATCTTTTGATTTGGCTGGGAATCTGATTAAAATAGGGGTACTCGAAAGTTTATTGTTAGTGATTGCCCCATGTCTGAAACTGCACCTTCTCTCAGCTTGTCGGTGGCTTCCTCCATGATTTCAACCTCAAATGGTGCTGTCGGTGGCCCATTTGCTTTATTCAAGGCAATGCCAGAATACAATCGGGGCAATCGACTCTATGATGTCGGTCGTTATGAAGCCGCTTTTGCTCACTATGACGGTGCTGTTCAGTTCAAGCCGGACTGGTTCTCGGCCTGGCTCAGGCGAGGCAATACCCTGCGTAAACTCAAACGCCACAAAGAAGCCTTGGCCTCTTACGACCGGGCCATCAAGCTCAAGCCGACCCACTACTGGGGTTGGACATTCCGGGGGATCGTACTGGCCAAACTAGAACGCTATCACGAGGCGATCGCCTCGTTTGATAAAGCGATTAAAATCAACCCTGACAATTTTGAAGCCTGGTACGAACGAGGACTGGCCCTAGAAGCGACGATTCAGTTTGAAGCAGCGGCGGCCTCCTACAAGCGAGCCATTGAGATTCAACCCGATGCCTCCTCAGCCTGGTATCACCAAGGCAATGCCTTGATGAACGAAGAGCGCTATGCCGATGCCGTTGAAGCCTACCATCGTGCCGTGCAACTCCAACCGACAAACTACGAAGCCTGGTTTAATCTCGGGGAGATGCTGATGAATCAGTATCGCTATCCAGAAGCCCTGGGATCCTATGATCAGGCCCTGCGCCTTCAACCCAAAAGTCATCAAGCCTGGTTTAACCGTGGCATTGTCCTGCAAAAGCTGCATCGCTATTCAGAAGCCGTGGAGTCCTATGAAACGGTGATTCAGCTTCAACCCCAGGATTATGAGGCATGGTTTTATAAAAGCATTGCCCTGAAGCCGCTACGGCCTGAAGCTGCCCTTGCTGCAATTGATCAGGCTCTACAACTTCACCCTGAAGCTCCAGCCATGTGGATTAGCCGGGGACAGATCCTAACGGATTTGAAAGACTATGGCTCGGCGATCGCCGCCTTTGATAAAGCTACTCAGCTCAATGCTAATTTTCCAGAAGCCTGGCTGGGTCGAGGAAAAGCCCTATGTCACCTGGGGCAATGTCCCAGTGCTGTGATTGCCTATGATAATGCTCTGCAAATTCAACCTGACTTTCTGGAGGCCTGGATTCAGCGGGGAATCGCCTTAGAAAAGCTGAATCGTTACACAGAAGCGGTGACCGCCTATGACAAAGTGTTGCTGCTGACGGCCTCCAATCAAGTGGCGGCCACCACAGCCGGATTGCAGCGGGGAGCGGCCCTGGAAAAACTCCAGCGATATCCGGAAGCGATTGTCGCCTATCGTCGAGTGGTGCAGGATCGTCCTGATTTCTTTGAAGCCTGGATCCAATTGGGTCAAGTTTTGGAAAAGGTGGAGCAATATTCAGAAGCCTTTGATGCCTATGAACAGGCTCGGGATCTGTGGCCTGACAATTATCCAGTTGCCCTCAAGTGTGGTCAGATGCTAGAGCAGGCTCAACGTCAGTCTGAGGCCATCAAGCTCTATGATTCGGTGATTCAGCGATCCCCCGGTTATTATGAAGCCTGGTTGCACCGAGGACGAGCCTTTGAACAGTTGAACTGTTATCAGGAAGCCCTGAGTTCCTATGGGGTAGCCCTAGAGTTAAAGCCAGGTTCTAAAGCCATCATTGCCCAGCGCAATCGTCTGATGATGAAGTTGGGCAATGTTTGATCAGGCCATGAAATGTTCCGTCACCTCAGCATCCCCCAGGGTAACCTGAATCCCAAAATTGAATCCTGGATCACATTTGAAGCGTTGCAGTTGAATGATGTTGTCTTGAGTCCGGGCGGTTACGCTGCTGAGAATCTCTTCCGTATCGGTGAGGAGAGACAGTTGAGCTTGGGGAGGAAGATAGCGATCGCCAGAAACCGGATAAAGTTGAGCTTTGATGGTGATGCGTTCATCCGGTTCCCGGGTTAGTTCCAGTACCAAGAGTACCTGAGTCGCTTCTAAATCCACTGTTCTGACCTGAATCACCTGGGCCTCACTGAAATGGGTCATGCTGCGGAACCCAAAGGCTGGATTATCCGACCCCTGGGAAAAACTGGACTGGAAAGCCTCTAAGGATTGCCATCCCAATTGCACCAAATTTTCAAGTCGGTTCTCGAGCTGGTTCTCAAACCATTGCTTCACGATGATGGTGGGCAGCCCCCGTCGGCTTCGGTAAAGCTGTCCTCGCCATTGGGGTCGTTCCAGCAACGCTCCCCAACTGCTAAAGG
Organism: Oscillatoriales cyanobacterium RM2_1_1; assembly: GCA_012033335.1. GTDB lineage: Bacteria > Cyanobacteriota > Cyanobacteriia > Cyanobacteriales > Microcoleaceae > JBHJGO01. The sequence goes on along the minus strand of JAAURB010000014.1, from coordinate 39,885 downwards.
GGATTTCCAGGCGAGGCACTAGAATTTCAGGATTAGCCAAGCGTTGGATCAGTTGCTCCGCTTGAGTTTGAGATAATTCCGTTAGGGGTTCTATGGTGGCTCGGGTTTGGTGCTGGGGGCAGAACTGTTGCTCTAACCACAACAGGCTCAAATCTGAAACTAGATGCTCTTGACTCAAACCATAGCTGCGATCGCAGCTATCATATTGTCCCCGGGTCTTGAGCTGAAAATGAGTGGTATAGCCCCAGGGTTTGGCCCATCCTTCATCCAGGTTGATCTGGACGGCTAAATAGTAATCCCCCAGCCAATCGGGAATATCCACCCATTCCTGGGGAACTCGCAATTCGTCAGTATCAATGGTTTCTGTGGGGATTAGAATTAATCTCCGGGGTTGAACAGGAGTCGAAGTCTGAGGCAAAGCCTGACCGGGAACTTGAATGGCAGTCCCGTTGACAACATCCCAAATGCAGGTCAAAGCCCTGGTATTTAGCCCTGTTCCGGTCTGGGGGGTTGTATCCTCCTGCAACCAGGGCAGGACTGTCTGCAAACAGAGCTGATTGAGATAGATAGTCCAGCCACTATTCAGGGTGGAGCCAGATTGGCTCTGCCGCCAAGATTGGCTAATGGCCCTTGGGGAGAGTGCCAACCAGGATTCGGGAATATCAACGAGAAAGTTCACGGTAAAAACTCCTTTTGAGTCAAGAGTTCGGATAGACGAGCTATCCGTAAAAGTCAGTTATTCAATTGAATGTATCTCTAGCTAGGTTTGGGCTCAACAGAATATGCAGCTAGGGGGGTCAATCCCCTCAGTTAGCTCCAATCAATGGTGGGGCTGGTGAACCTGACTTTTTAACCATTCTTCCAGAAGTAGGCTGATCTGTTGCAGGGTATCAGCGGTCAGGGGCGCGTTCGCCATGGTTTGACTCCATTGCACCAGGGTCTTCAGCAAGGTTTCTCGGGCTTTAGTCAGCCGCCGGGAAACCGTATATTGCTTGGTTTGCAGGGTTTGAGCAATCTGCTGCTGGGTCAAACTCTCCTGATAGTACAGATGCAGCAAGTGCCTCAGATCCGGTTTCATCTGGGCGATCGCCCCTCTAGGACTTGATTCAGTTGGGTTTGTTGCTGCTGGCGGTGCTGGAGCTCTTCATGGATAATTTGAGCAGCTAGGGGATCGGGGGTCAAATCCGGCAGATCAATTTCTGTATCCGGGCTGTCATAGGGCCGACTGGGAATCGACTCAATCCTGGGATACAGATAGGAACGGGCCCATTTAGCGGTCTGCGTTAACCACTGCTCCAGGGTTGTGGGGCAACAGTCGCCACCGGGAAAATTGGGCTGCTTGAGACGTTCCTGATTGTAAAGCCGGGCGATCGCCTGCCAGGTGGTATTCTCTGGTTTGGCGAGCTGCCGGGTTCCGGTGGCCCGATCCGGGACATAAATAGTTTTAAAGCAATACCAAGCTAGAAGATGTTGGTCAATTTCATCAGGCACCAGACCGGCATTCTCTAACGATTCTCGCAAGCGCTTCTGGCTGAGTTTCCGCAGTAAGGCCCAGTTGCTACAAATATCGGTTTCCCGACGCTGACGTAGAATATCTCGAATCACTGACCTGAAGGCAATGCTGGCATAATCTTCCAGATTAGCTCCATGGCTGGTATCGAATCCTTTTAAAACCCGGCCTGCCTGGGCGATCGCCATCTGAAATAAATCCGCCAAGCTCGATTGCGCCCCGGCAAATCCAGAGTCGGCCATTTTTCGAGCAGTCCAGTAACAGGTTTCCTGTAAATAGGCCAGGAGATGGCTTTCGGCTAAACGTGTTTGAGTAGCGGGGACAGCCATTGGTTGAATATTATCCTGGGGAGAACTATCCTGCCCACAACCATCCTGCCGAGATCCGGCTTGCTGTTGCCAGATGCGATGCCAGTACAAAGACCAGAATTGCTCCGAGGTTTCGGATTGGGGCAACCGCTCCACTTGCTGTTCCATACTGCGATGCAACCGGTAGTCAGCTACCCAGGTGTCAAACCGATCCTCCGCAAATTTGAGAAATGTGGAGAAGATATCAACCAGATTCTTTCGAGGGCGCATGGGCCAGCTTCAAAGGGTAATAGAGCCACTGCCTTCAGAATACAGTAGTCCCTTGAGAATTGGAAATCGTCACTACCCCCTTTACCCTGAGCTAGAGGGAGTCAACCTGCAGGGCAATCCGAATGGTTCCACTGATGCCGCTGGGAGGTTGCCAGGTTTGCAGCGATCGCCGAATTCGATCAATCACAATGGCCTGATTGCCCCCCTGAGTCAGTTTCAGGCTAGAGGCTAGATCATCTAGAACAATCCGCTGGACATTTCCATTCTTAACCGATAATTCAAAAATCACCTGACCCTGAACCTGGTTAGGCAAGCTCACCCCCTGGAGGTAGCGATTGAGCTCGGCGGTGGCAACTTGATCTAAACCCTGGGCGTTGGTGACCTTCAGGCTAGAACGATTGGCTGCCACTCTGGTGGACGGTGAGGGGGATGGTGAAACCGGCATTGGAGGGCTGACGGGGGTGGGCATTGGGGCAATTTCGGCCCTGCGGGTTCCGGGGGCGGGCATGGGTTGCTGTTCGGCGGAAAAACTTCTGCGTATGAGTAATGGACCTTGTCCTGAAGATTGACTCCTGAATAGTTCTGGGGATGCTGGCCCAAAAATCCCCTCGCGACTGACTCCTTCCGGCAGCTCCACCGGCACCTGAACGGTACGGCGCTGCCCATTGGGATCGACTCGCACCTCTTCACTCACAGCCACGAAAGCAGTGTAGGGAGACAACAACCGATAATCCAGGGCCGTTTGGGTAATACGTTCTACCCCAGATTTGGTTTCTCCTCCCAACATCTGATTGGCCAGGTGCTTGATTTTAGCCCGACCCCAGAGTTGAGCGATAGCCGGGTTGCCGATGCTAGAACTGACGACTTCTGACCCGCTAGATTCTGGGACATTCACACTCCCCGGGGCAAAGTTGACCGTTAATACCTGTTCGTAGCGATCACCATTGGCTTGAGTTCCAGTGATCTGCAAGCGACCATTGCCAGAATTGGTTCGGCGACCCAATACAACCAAGGGCTGAGTGTCAAACAAATCCGCCGGGACTTTGGGATAGATTTCAACGGCGGCATCCCCTTCCCAATTCACCTGAATATCTGTGAGTACCGGGTTGTTGATCCGTTGAAAAAACTGCTCCACTAGGGGTTCACTGGGTTCATCTGGGCGGATGATTTGAGTGGTGCCCCGGCCCATTTCGGCCAGGCGATCGAGCAGAAATCGGTTGACCGAAGTGCCCACTCCGAAGCTATAGAGGCGATTGCCCGGTTGCAATTGCCGTTGCACTTCGGCTAGAACCTCCGTCTCATTACCAATATAGCCATCGGTTAACAGCACCACACTCCGTAGTCGTCCTATCTCGGGGGCCGGAAAATTCAGCACCGCTTGAATGCCATTGAGCAATTCAGTGCCGCCTTGGGCTTCCAATTGGTTGATGTAAGCTATGGCCTGCTGTCGGTGCTCGGCGGTGTTGGTTAAAGGCGTGGCAGAAAGGGCAGTGGTTGTATCGGAAAAGTCAATGATGGTAAAGGTATCGGCTGAATTCAAGCCCTGAATAAACCGTCGCATTAACTGTTTAGATTTGGCCAGGGGTTCCCCTCGTTGAGAGCCAGAAGTATCCATCAAAAATACAACGTCTTTAGGGACAATCTCCTGGGGTTGATATTGTAAGGCGGGAATCAAATAGGCCGCAAAATGTCCCCCCTGGCGATTGCGTTCGGTTAAGACCGTGGCCTGGGTTTGATTGCCGGAAACCTGATAGCGCAGGATCAAATCTTGATTGGGGATGATATCTCCCGCCGCCAGATTCACCACCACAGAATTGCCCTGGGTTTGGCTGCGAATTTCGTGGGAGGGGGAGCGCAAATTTTTCACCGGAACCCCCGCTTCAATCTCAACTTCGACCTGGATATCATGGCCCGAACGCACTCCAGGGGGCAGAACCGGCGGGGTGATCCGGCCCGCATCTGGAACCCGATCCGTCTTGGGGGAAGTCCCGTCCACTAAATTTCCAGGGCTGTAACGGGGGCCAACCACCATAGGAAAGACAAACTCGTAATCTCCTCGCTCAAACTTGAGGCTATCGGTGTAGCGGATGGTGACCTGAATCTGTTCTCCCGGCTTGATATTGGCTAGAGATTGGGTAAAAATATTGTCCCGTTCCTGTTCTAGTAGTCCCGCCGTCCGGCCCTGCTGCCGGGCTTGTTGATAAATTTCCTGGGCCTGTTCGCGGGTTTTGATCAGGGATTTGATGGTGCGATCGCCGATTTTGATCTCCATATCATCCACAGCGGCTTCATCCGGCAGGGGAAAAACGTAGATGGCTTCTAGGGATTCTGAAAAGGGATTCTCAAAGGTTTGGGTGACTTCAACCCGGGAAATATTTCCGGTAACCCTGGCTTTAACGTCAGTTTTTTTCAGGGGGAAAACCGCCGAAATATCTTTTTGCGAACGGATATATAGCCCTCCTGGAGAGGTGGAAGGGGCTGATGAAGTGTTTCGGGGAGAGGTCTGGGCCACTTTTACAGTTTCTGGTAAAGTTTCTGATAGAGTTTCCAGGGAAGTTTGGTTTAATTTTACAGCAGTAGATGTTTCTAATTGGGAGCTGAACTGTTGATTGGGTTGGAGATTGGATTGAATGCCTGAAGCCAGGGTGCGAGTGCTTGAAATTCCTAGGGTTGCGAGGAGAATGACCGCCACGGAAAGCCTTGTGAATACGGGGGTAAATAGGTGTGTAAGTAGGTGTATAAATAAAGTCAAAAGATAATAATTTCTATTCATTTTAAATCCAAATTAAATCCAAAACTAAAGTCGAAAAACTTGATGACATAGACTTTCCAATCCCGTGAGGTACGGATTTGAGGGGGGGTTAGCGTACCCCACCACTATCTCCTGTACTCCAACAGTGTGAGAAACGCTGTGAACCCTGCTCAGTCGGAACAGTGAGAATAATTCTGCCCTGAATCTACCCTAAAATCGATATCAAACAAAATAGATATCTTGTCCCCCCGACTTTTACCCATTCACCTGGGGTTGTGAACTGCCAATCAGAACGACTGATCTTAAACTAGAATTAATTCCAGGTGCGGTAGAATTCAGCCGAGATGCTCAAGAGGGTGGTCAAGAGATAGTTAACCTAGACTTCTAGAGTTGCAGAAACGTTCCGCAGATTTCCAGGGTGTTTTGACTAGGGCCTGGGATTTCAATCGGTTGGGTTTCACAAAGCTCAATCCAACCTACAGAAGCAAATCATCTTAATAATCCATATCAGGCTTTTCACAGAATAATCTGAGGATTCCGGTCAATTTCAGGGGATGGATTCAGGGGATGGATTCAGGGAATAGTTTTAATTTGTAAGTAGTGGTTGTAATTAATTTTTAAATAGAGGGGGTTTGGGGCTTTGCCCCAGGAAGGGGGTACTTCCCCTTCACCTCCACATCAATCTCCTAATTAATTGCGTCAAGCCACTTAGTTTTAGTTCATAGTTTTAATTCCTCACTAGCAGACTGAAGTCTCCTAACCCCCTCCAAACCTGAGAAGAGGTCATTCTTCTTGTGGCAGAATAGTGAGGGAGTACCCACTCTGACACCAGGTTCATTAATTTATATAACTCAGTTTGTATGACCAAGTTTGTGTTTATTACCGGTGGAGTGGTTTCCAGTATTGGCAAAGGAATTGTTGCTGCCAGTTTGGGACGTTTACTCAAGTCTCGAAATTATTCAGTCTCGATATTGAAGCTCGATCCCTATATCAATGTTGATCCTGGAACCATGAGCCCGTTTCAACATGGGGAAGTCTTTGTCACCCAGGATGGGGCCGAGACGGATTTAGATCTGGGTCACTATGAAAGATTTACCGATACCTCTATGTCCCGCCTCAACAGTGTCACAGCGGGTTCCATCTATCAGGCCGTGATCAACAAAGAACGCCGGGGCGACTATCAAGGGGGGACGGTTCAGGTGATCCCCCATATTACCCACGAGTGTAAAGAGCGGATTCATCGGGTGGCCAAGGACACCGCCCCAGATGTCGTCATTACAGAGGTGGGAGGAACCGTTGGCGATATTGAATCCCTGCCCTTTCTCGAAGCCATTCGTCAGTTTCGCAAGGATGTCGGGCGGCAAAATGTCATTTATGTCCATGTGACGCTGATGCCCTACATTGCCGCTGCGGGGGAGATGAAAACCAAGCCCACCCAACATTCGGTCAAGGAGCTCCGATCCATTGGGATTCAACCGGATATTTTGGTCTGCCGCTGCGATCGCCCCTTAGCCCCAGGCATCAAAGAAAAAGTTGCAGAGTTTTGTGATGTGGAGGTGAATTCGGTGATTACCTCCCCGGATGCCGCCAGCATTTATGAAGTGCCCCTGATTTTAGAACGGGAAGGACTGGCTCAACAAACCTTAGAATTACTCCATCTGGAGTCCCGGCAACCCGATCTGACGGCCTGGCAAACCCTGGTGAACCGTCTCTATCAGCGGGAAAAGACAACACCGCCCCCCCAGGTAGAAATTGCCATTGTGGGCAAATATGTGCAATTGGGGGATGCCTATCTGTCAGTGGTGGAAGCTCTGCGCCATGCAGCCGTTGAGGTGGGGGTAGAAATCAATCTGCGCTGGGTCAATTCTGAAGCGATTGAGTCCGCTGGGGCTGAATCTGAACTGATGGGAGTCCATGGTGTTATTGTTCCGGGGGGATTTGGCTCTCGGGGAATTCATGGCAAAATTGCCGCCATTCAGTATATTCGGGAACACCAGATTCCATTCCTGGGCTTGTGTCTGGGAATGCAATGTGCGGTAATTGATTGGGCCCGTCATGTTGCCCATTTGGCAGATGCAGATAGTGCCGAATTTAACCCCAATACCCCAAACCCTGTCATTAACTTATTGCCAGAACAGCAGGATATTGTAGACCTGGGTGGGACGATGCGGTTGGGGCTCTATCCCTGTCGTTTGAGGCGGGATACTCTGACCTTTAAGCTATATCAGCAAGAGGTGATTTACGAGCGTCATCGTCATCGCTATGAATTTAACAATGCCTATCGTCACTTATTTCTAGGTACGGGTTATCTGATCAGCGGGACTTCCCCGGACAGTCGTCTGGTAGAAATCATCGAATTACCAGACCATCCATTTTTTATTGCAACCCAGTTCCACCCTGAATTTCAGTCTCGACCCAATGGGCCTCATCCGTTGTTTCGGGGGTTTGTTGAGGCGATCCGTCAGACCCACTTTCCTGCAGCAGTAGAGCCCCTAATCCATACCCCAGAGGCTTTAGAATCGAGAACTGAAGCGGCTGCCTCAGGCTTAGAAACCTACCCGGTGATCGAATCTGCTGAAAATGCCCAGCCCAATCACAATCTCCGCTAGTTTATGAAGTTAAGATTACTATTGCACATGAACTCGTCTGGCTTGAAGGAGTTTTGTGGCTTACTGGGTTAAAATCATTGATGATCAAAAACAGTATCTCGTTAACCTGGAACGGGTCGGGGCGTTTTGTACCGAATCTAACAAACGGATCAGGTTCTGGCTACCAGAAACGGGGCAACCTATTATCATTAATGCCCAAAGTAACCCCAATGACTATGAGAAACTCTGGCATTATCTGGATTTGATTGCGTCTCAAGTCTCCCCTACTTTTTGGATTAAAATTTACTATGAACGCCGAAACTATCTGATCAATCTGGAGCGAGTTCACACTTTTGTTTGTGATCAGGGCCAGCGGATAACATTCTGGTTGCCGGATGCCTTAGAGCCAATTGTTTTGAGCCCTCAGAGTTATCCAGAGATTTATCAAGACATTCAAAACCATATCGAACGGGTCACAGGACATCGGTTTTCTGATTTCCCGGTCAAATTGTCTTCAAGGGTAGCCTAAATGATTCGTGAAATCGGACAAAGGGGCGTTGTCCCCTTTTGGGAGAGGCAATTCCCAAATCTGTAACTCACGGGATTGAGAATCCCTATAGTTTGGTTGTTCCTGCCGAGCTACCAATCCTCTCCCAACCGAATTGTCAATTCAGAGCCGATCTCCCCCGTTGAGGCTGCTTCAATCCGACCCAATCCCAGTAATTTTTGCAATTGTTCTGCCTGGGTGAGGTTGCCCCGCTGCACGATAATCTGAGTTTGCAATTCTCGATCGGGCCAGGAATCCGCCAGATAAACATTATAAAATCCCTGGTCAGCTAGGCGCTCTAGCAATTTTTTCCCGGCTTCTGCATCCCCCGAAGCATTCTGAATCGCAACTTGCACGTCCAGTGGTAAGGGGGGCTGGGGTTGATTTGGGGTGGCCAGATCAATCCCCGTATTAAGATCAAAATACTGACTCAACACGCGATCGCGCCCCAGATTATCCATCAACCAATAGCTACTCAGGGCTTCCTCAGATCCACTACTGCGCCCCGGTAACATCACCATCTGAAACTGATCCGGCTCCAAGTCCAAGCCAAAATTTGCCAGGGTGAGCATTTCCTCAAAGCCGAGGTTGGTGTCTACATATTTCTGCATGACCCGAATCATCTTCGGCAATTGGGGCAGCACCCCCGGACGCTGCAACCGCTCTCGAATGGCTTGTAATAGGGCCTGTTGTCGCTGAATCCGACCAATATCTCCGTAGGCATCACTGCGAAACCGAACAAACTGATCCGCCTGTTCCCCATTCAAGGTTTGCCAGCCAGAAGCTAGTTCGATTTTGAGCTGTTGAGTTTGGTCAGTATAGGCCATGGGATAGGGAATCAGAACTTCAACGCCTCCCAGTAAATCCACAAGCTCTTGAAATGCCCCGCGACTAACCCGGACATACCGATCAAGTTTCAGGGGCGTAAGCAACTCTTCAATCGTTTCCGTAGCCAGTTTTGTTCCCCCCCAATAGTTGGCCTCATTTACCTTGCCGATCTCCCCATTGGGAAACTCAACCTCCGTATCCCGAGGAATTGAGAGCAACGCTACGGACTGCTGCTGAGGATCAAAGCGCACCACCAGCAAGGTATCGCTGCGCCCTCCAAATTGGGCATCTGATCCAGACGTGGCCTCTGGAAATTGATCAATCCCCATCACCAAAATCGTGACCGGGCGAGAGAGTTGATACTGAAATCGATCTCGCCAGAATTCATTTAGTACCGCCGAAGCCATTCCAGTGACCTCTTGAGGAGGACGAAGGGCCATCAATCCCCCCAAACCAGCCGCCAATAGCCCAATACTGACAAAGGTAAGACCCAGAATTCGTCGGGGCAAGCGCGATCGCAGGGGAGCCGGAAAAGCCATAGGCCATTAAAAAACCAATAACGAAGTTTGCGAGGAGTCTAAAAAAAGGGATCTAAAAAGGGATATCCATTCTAAAATCGTCTCGAGCAGGAACCGGCCAGGAATCCTGACCCCACTGATCTAGTCCCAATTCTAGTACCAATCCTGGTGTCAATGCAGTCAGACATACTGACAACCGCTAAGGGACAACTTAAGATTAAATGGTTTGGATTGAATAGTTAGATTGGATGGTTCAATATTTGCAAATCTCATAGCCTTGAAGCCTTAGAGCCCCCGAGTCCCAAAGTTTTGAAGTTTCAAAGTCTTGAGTTGAAAGTTTTGAGCTCAAAACTTTCAACTCTTAGAGTCTTGAACTTCCACAGTTTTAAACTCCCAAATTTCAGCGTCCCAAAGTCAACAAGTCGTGCATTTAAATTCAAAGCCCATGATACCTGTTATTCTTGCTGGTGGTAAAGGAGAACGATTCTGGCCTCTCAGCCGGAAACATAGACCAAAACAGTTTCTGAGCTTGGATGGCAGCGGAGATAGTCTGCTCCAGGCCACCGCCCAGCGGCTATTGCCCCTCACGTTAGGATGGGATGGGTTATGGGTTGTAACGTCAACAATGCTTGCCCCTGGGGTTCAACAGCAACTTCCAGAACTTCCAGAGCAAAACCTCCTGGCAGAACCGGAGGGACGGGATACTGCCCCTGCCGTAGCCTGGACAACAATTGAAATTGCCCAACGCTATGGTAATGATACAATCATTGGCTTTTTTCCAGCGGATCACTGGGTCGGGCAGCCGGAAGTGTTCCATCAGACGTTGAATGCGGCTACCGAATTGGCAAAAATTCGGGATGTCATCGTGACCCTGGGAGTCAAGCCGGGTTATCCGGCAACTGGTTATGGCTATATTGAGCAGGGGGATGAAGTGGCTGCTGTGGATGGGGTAAGAGCTTATAGGGTGGCTCGCTTCACTGAAAAACCCGATCTGGAGACAGCCCAGCAATTTCTAGAAACCGGACGCTTTAGCTGGAATGGTGGGATCTTTGTGTTTCGGGCGGGGGTGATGTTGCAGGAACTTCGTACCCATGTGCCGGAACTGGTCACGGTTTTGGAGCAACAGGGGGCCAATGCCTATCATCAGCTCGATAAAATTAGTATTGACTACGCGGTGATGGAAAAAACCCATAAAGCCTGTGTGATTCCGGTAGACTTTGATTGGGATGATTTGGGGGATTGGAATGCCTTAGAACGGCTAGCCAGAGAGCAAAAAACCAATCTAGAGCTAGCCCAGCATGTGGGTTTGGATACTCAAAGGGCAATCCTCTACAGCAATAATCCAGAGGACTTAATCGTTACGATTGGTGTTGAGGATTTGTTGGTGGTACGGGAGGGGAATGTCACCCTGATTGCCCGCAAAGATCGAACTCAAGACATCAAAAAACTACTCAAGCAACTGGCAGAAGACCCCAAACTCAAGGAACTCTTGTAGCCCTGGCTTCTCCTTTGAAAGCTTCCAACTGGGTCATTCCGACTGAATAACTGCAGGCAAGATGCCTACACCACTGGATCTTCATCTGATTGGACAGTGATCCCTCAGGTAAAATTCAAGGGATCGACATCAATCGTTAAACGAATCGTGTTGGGACACAGGGAACGCAAATTTTCCAGATGTAACTGCTCTAAAACGATTTCGGGATGAAGTTTCAGAATCAATTGCCAGCGATATTGGTGGGCAATCCGGGTAATTGGGGCCGGGGCCGGGCCGAGTAATTCAACCTGACCTGGGAATAAACCGTCAGACGTTTCAAACTGTTGGGTCAAAGCCTGGGCAAACTGATGGGCGGTTTGCGCCACTTCGGCTTCCTGATGGCCCCTAAACCGCATCAAAATCAACCGACCGTAGGGGGGATAACCCTGGGATCGCCGTTGAGTGATTTCAGCTTGAATCAAGGCTTCATATTCATACCGCTGTACGGCTTGAACCACCGGATGTTCAGGGCTATAGGTTTGGAGGATCACCCGGCCTGGATCTTGCCCCCGTCCGGCTCGACCAGAAACCTGCAGCAAGGTTTGAAAGGCCCGTTCCTGGGCTCGATAGTCAGCCAAATGCAATAAACCATCGGCGGAGACAATGCCCACCAGACCAACGGAGGCAAGGTCTAGCCCCTTGGTGAGCATCTGGGTTCCCACCAGCAAATCCGCCTCTCCCTGGGCAAATCGGCTCAAAAGCATCCGATGGGCATCCCGGGTTTGAGTCGTATCGCTATCAAACCGAATCAACCGCAATTGTGGAAAAAGTCGCTGCAACTCTTGAGTCACCCGTTGAGTGCCACTGCCGAAATGTTTGAAATAGGACGAGCCACATTGGGGACATTGATTGGGATAGGCTTGGGTGGCATTGCAGTAGTGGCAGCGTAACTGTTGAGTCGCCCCAGTATGAACCTGATGGTAAGACAGGGAAACATCACATCTAGAACACTCCATCACATAGCCACAACTGCGACAGGATACGAAGGTGCTATGGCCACGCCGATGGATGAATAAAATTCCCTGCTGCCCCTGGGCTTTCATTTGAGTTAACCCCTGTTGCAGGGTTTGGCTGAAGATCGAGCGATTGCCCTGGCGCAATTCCTGGCGCATATCGATCACCTCGATCTGGGGCATGGGTCGGGCCTGCACCCGTTCTGGCAGGGGCAGATAGATTGTTGAGTGGGTTGAGTTTGAAGTTGGGGAGTTCCTGGTCTGGGCCGCCACCCAACTTTCCAGGGCCGGGGTGGCTGACCCCAAAATCAGCGGACAGTTTTCCAGTTCGGCGCGCCATTGGGCAATGGTGCGGGCATGGTAACAGGGGGTCGGTTGGTCTTGCTTGAAGCTGTTGTCATGTTCTTCATCCAGGATGATCAATCCCAAATTAACCAGGGGAGCAAAAATCGCCGACCGTGTGCCGATCACAATTCGCGGCTGTTCCTGGGTCATGGTGCGCCAAGTATCGTACCGTTCCCCCTCTGATAGGCCACTGTGATAGACATAAACCTGCTCTCCAAATCGGGCTCGAAACCGATCCGTGAGTTGCGGAGTCAAACCAATTTCAGGAACCAACACCAATACGGATTGGCGACGGTGCAACACGGGGGGAATCGCCTGGAGATAGACTTCTGTTTTGCCGGAACCGGTCACCCCATGCAACAACACCTGAACCCATCCGGATAACTGATGGATCACCTGGAGGGCATTGGCTTGGTGAGGGGTTAGGGTTTTGGGCAGATCAGTAGCTTGACGCTCTCCCTGGGCCAACCGCAGTACCTCCCGTTCCTGGATCAGCAAATAGCCCTGGTCTGCTAATTTTTGTAGGGTGCGGGCAGTGGTCTGGCAAAACTTGAGGAATTCACTCCGCTCCATCTCCCCGCCACAGGCTTTCAAGACCTGAAGAATTTCTCGCTGCCGGGAAGTCAGGTCTGGCGCGTCAGGATTTCCTGTTAGAGTCACCACAGCCTGGAATTTTCCTCGGAGCCCATGGGGAGCAGCCAGGTATACCTCAATCCAACCCCGCCGCAGCAAATCCTGTTGAGCCTGTCGGGCCCAATCCTCAGCACCGATTTTTTGCTTCAAGACTTTCCAGCTCAGATCCCTGGATTTGCTGGTTTGGAGCAATGTCAGGAACTTTTGGGTCTGAAGGGGGAGGAGCGCCTCAACCCCAGCCGGGAGATGGACATTGAGCAGCCGTACCCGACGCTGACTGCGATGGAGTAGTCCTGCCGGCAGGGCTGCCCGAATCACTTGAATCAGGGGAGTTTGATAATAGTCCGCAATCCGTTGCAACAATCGGGCATAGACGGGGGAAAAGAACCGAGGATGGAGCACTGCCTCAACGGCTTTGACCTGTTGCCGTTTGACCTCTGGGGAAACCTGAGAGATCAGGCGCACCGCGATCGCCCCCAATTGTTGATGACCAAAGGGCACACTGATAATGTCCCCCGGTTGCACCGTTAACGATTCAGGAATCTCATAGGTAAATAACCGCTGGGCCTCCTCCAGATGACCCCCGAGTTGTTGACCCGGCAAATCCACTAAAACTTCAACAAAGGTTTCGATTTTGCCGGGGGCTTTGTCCAGGACTTCATTCCAGGCTGGATCTAGGGCTTGGCCTGAGTGCTGATGAATGTTTGCATCAAGGTTCTGGTTAGAGTGTTCATCCACAGTCACTCAGCCTGAAACAACATAAAAATTAGACGGGGCACAATTGATTCAAGAATTTAATTCAAGAACTACTTAAAATATCGGCGATCGCCTGATGCTCTTCCGGAGTCTCAAACAGAATCTGGCGAGTATCCGTAATCAGCCAATCCAAAGCAGCCGCCTGAACATCAATGGCAGCCCCCATCTTATCCACACAGTAGCGACCGAATACCAGCTTGTCCACCAGCCTTACCCCCGGCCCCAGCCGGGAATATTCAAAAATCACGCTATTGTCCACATAGGCATCCCGGCAGACTCGACAGTTTTGGCCAATCATTGAGGGGCCAATGATAGTTGCCCCATCCTCGATCCGGGTCATACCCCCGATGTAAACAGGCCCCTGAATATTCACCTGATCCCAATTGACCGCCACATTCAATCCAGTAAAAACCCCTGGACGGATTTGCTGACCTGGAACCGAAACGTTCTTGATATGGCCGGCTAAAACCCCCCGCACAGCCTCCCAATAATCTGGAACCTTGCCGATGTCTACCCACTCAAAGTCCATCGTAATACCGTAAAATGGAGCCCCTGCTTCCACTAGCTTGGGAAACAGATCTCCACCGATGTCATACTGACATCCTGAAGGAATATAGTTGAAAATCTCCGGCTCAAAAATATAAATCCCCGTATTGATGCTGGTGCTCAAGGCATCTTCAATTTCAGGCTTTTCCTGAAAAGCTTTGATCCGACCTGATTCGTCAGTCACGACAACGCCATAACTGGAAACCTTGTCCCTGGGGACAGACTTCATGACGATGGTAGCCAGGGAATTCTGCTGCTTGTGCCACTTTACTGCAGCCGTCAAATCCAGATCAATTAAGGCATCTCCGCAAAGTACCACAAAGGTATCGTCAAAGAATGGATAGAAATCCTGAATCTTTTTCATTCCACCCGCAGAACCTAGGGCTTTACCCAGGAGATTGCCATCTTCAATTCGTCCCTCAAATGAGTAAGAAATATGGACACCAAATCGCTGGCCATCTCGAAAATAGTTTTCAATTTCCTCAGCAAGATGGCTGACATTGACCATAATCTGGTCAAATCCATGCTGGCGGAGTAGTTCTACCAAAAATTCCATGACTGGCTTTTGCAGAATTGGAATCATCGGTTTGGGGATTGTATAAGTAATAGGGCGAACTCGAGTCCCCTTTCCAGCGGCCAAGATCATGGCTTTCATATTCACTTCCTCAACCCTAGGTGGTTCAGTTGATTATATTTCAGGAGTACTGCTGATGAGTACTGCGAATGAGTCGTACCCTCTTGATTTTCAGATGCGCCAGACTGGGGCACAACCAGAATCATTTTTGAAACAGTCATCGTTAGCTAGCAGAATCATACACACTGATGTCTGGAAGAACGTTAGAGTCTTTAACTTGTCTCAGCTAGCACAGTAGCTAGTTTGATGCAACCAGGTAACCATAACGGACTAACCTATCATTCCTCTCACTTATCCCAATTTACCTAGATTTGGTCAGAATGTCGCCTCTTGGTCTGGGGCAATTTTCTAGGCGATCGCTCGGACTTTAAGATCTTGATAGAATTCATCCTGAGCCAATTCCACTTTGGATTGGGCAGACAGCAGCAACAAAGCCCAGAATATCCCGACTCGATCATGGGTTTCAAACCGAATTGGACTGGGATGAGATCGGGTATCTGAGGCATTGACTGGGAGTCGATCTATCGATCCATTCTGTTCCATTGTAATCAGTTGCGCCCACCAGGCCAACAATTGCTCCAGATCAATCCATCCTTCTCCAAATTGTAGTTTCTGCATGGCCAAAAGTTGATCCAACTTAGCGGCAGTTTCGGTCAGGTTTTCTTGATGAGCTAACTGGGCGATCGCTTTTGCAGTTTGGGTTTTTGATTGGGCTCGCAGGCGATGACGACGGGGTTGTTGGTTTTGGGCAGCGATCACTAGGGCCACCTGTTGGAGCTGCTCAACCAGTTCATGGAGGGTGACTCGCCGTCTTTGGGGTGTAGGGGCAACGGCTCGACGGCGGAGTTGTTGTTCCAGGTTTTGTGGTCGCTGAATATTGGTTCTAGCTTCGACTTCAGACCAATCTTCGGTTTCAGATTCCGTGGGATCAGGATGACTCGCTAGCATCATTAGACTGTCTGACTTGAGTAAAACCAGCATCGAGGCATAGAGAAATGCTTGACCAGAATAGGAAAGTTCAGCAAAATTGTTGTGGGAAATGTTATTGGGAATCTTATCGGGAAGATTACCAAGGGAGATAGGGCCAGGGTGAGGAGCGGCCTGACTTAGATAGCGGTCAATAACCTCGATCACCTGAACGTCCCAGGGATCAATTTCTCCTTGCTCGGCGAGGTCAATTAGAAGGGCAATACTTTGTGATAGATTTGCAAGTAACGTTGCAGTAGGATCACTGGTCATCCTGATTAGTATCTCGTTGTTAGAGGTTGAGAGCTGGATGTTTAGAAGATAATCTCTAGAAGTTAATCTTCAGAACTTAATATCCGTAGCAGTTCTAAGTCAATCCTGGAAAAAATCGAGAGAGGGGTTTGGGGATCTCGCCCCAAGCAACGGGCTTGCCTCCGGCATCCCCATTTCACCAATCAATCTTTCAGATTGTTATAGAACCTGATACCTGGAATCTGATGTCTAGAAACCGATATTTAAAAAGCGATGTCTAGAAAGTACTATCTGAGGACTGATGCAAAATTGCTTTAATATTGCTCTGATATTGCTGTGATACTGTTGGTCTAGTCATCATTGTTCCTATTTAAGCACAAAGTTGAATAGAATTGCATCTTTACAAGATGTTAAGGTTAAGAATCTAAAATTCTTAGTGTTCTGAGACAGTTATTCATGAAACTGGATTGAGCAATTAATCCATCCAAATCCTTTCTATGAGCGATTTCAAAGCAACTCCAACAACAGATTTAACGATTGAGCAACTCCTGGATCGATATCAGATTGAGGATGAATCTATTTTACAAAGCTGGGCAAAACTTCATGGAATTAATGGCTATCGACGAGGTTACTCCCCGACAGAAATCAGTCTAATTGATCATGTGCATCATCATTTACAGGTGCTGAATATGAAGATTGAAGATTATCAAGATTTGATTCATCTCTGTTATTCCCCCCAGCAATCTATTTCAGATCAGGATAAAAACAACACTATGCATCACCAGCCCAATTCCCAGCCTAGCTCCTCGCCCAACCCAGCTTTTAATTCCCAACCTGCTCAGGCATCGATGCCAGCAGAACCTCAGCAGGATGACTCCTCTGCCGATCAATCGGATCAACTAGCCCAGGAATCAGTCGAGATGATCGCTGCCTTGACTGAACAATACTCAACTGTCGTGGATTTTATCGGCGATCGCATTGCCGATCACCTGATCGAAGAACTAGATGTCTCTGTGATGCGTCATCTCACCCGCAAAGTCAAAGAACGTCAGGCTTTGACGAATCAAACTCAGTCTAACCGTTTCCTGCAGGCGATTCAAACCGTTTTTAAAGCGAAGGACAATCCAGCGCTTCCCCGGGGAGGGCAAAGATTCTAACATTGCCATAGACAATACTCATCCGTTAGATCAGCCCAACCATCAGCCCAACCAATAGTTCAATAATTCACAACTCAAAGCCATGATTAGAGCCTGGATGGTGATTACAGGAGTTGTACTCTTGGTGGTTTGGGATCAGTAATCAGAGCTTAAACCCTGAGGCTCAGCGCTGGTTTAATCGATTGCAGCGACCCCAGTGGCTCACCTTTAAATCCTGGATTCCGGTGATCTGGACGGTAATTTTTATTGGCGCTACAATTTCTGCGGTACAGTTTCTGCGGTACAGTTTCTGCGGTAATTGTCTGGAATCAAGCCCCGGGTACCCTGGAAACCTGGCTGGGGAATAGAAAATTCCTGTGGAGTCGAGGTAACCGGGGTTGAGGTCACTCAGCCTAGCCAACTGGCTTTGAAGCAGGAAATCTTTGGGGCAACCCAGGGAATCTCCATCCATATCGCCTAGCGATTGGATGAAGAGGATGTCAACTCCGCCAGCGTCGAGCCACTCGATCAAGAAGTTGTGACAGCTCAGCTTCACCCAGGGAGCGAATTATGAGCAGGTCATAGGGAAGTTGATCAATGGCTTGACCATAGGATGCCCCTAGATAAATTTTGTAATTGGGCTTCTGGGCAACATAGGTGCCAAAAAAGGCAACGGTCAGGGCATCTACATATCCCCGGGTCAGTTGAATAGCGGGGGAGATCAGCCCCTCCACCCCAGAAAGTCGAGGGCTGGTTTGGGTTGTAAGATCGTAGAAGTGATGGTCATTGTTTTTGAGCACCAGATATCGTTCTGATGCTCCCAACCAGGTAAAAGACTGGGCCTGCTCTACCACGAATGGAGTCAGTAAATCATCACTGCTGCCTACCATCATCACAGGCACTTTGACCTGACTCAGACCAGACTTACCAAAAATGCTACCGTTGACCGGATTGAGTAGAAAAACTGCCCCTATCCGCTGATCCGGTAGACTATTTAAATGGATTAGATTCGGGGTTGAGCGAGGTAAATTTAAAGCTTGACATTGCAGAAATAAAGAGGGATTCACCCGGGATTGGGCTGAATTACAATCGGTTTCCAATTGGTCAAAATTCAACGGGGCTCCGGCCAGGGCTAGAGCCGTATACCCGCCAAAGGAATGACCAAATACTCCGACCTGTTTTAGCTTCAGCTTGCCAGCAAATTCAGTAGGATTTAGCGTTTCCAGTTCGTCCAGGATCTCCTTAACATCTAGGGGGCGATTGATAAATTCCTCCAGATCAAAAAAATCTGTCTTGTCCCCCTTGAGTAGGGCTTCTAATCGCGGGAAATCGCTCCCTGCATGTTGGGGAACTACAACCGCAAACCCATAGGAGGCCAGATGTTGGGCCAACTGCCGAAAACTACTGCGATCTGAGGCCAGACCATGGGAAATCACCAGCACCGGAATCGAACCCCTAGCCCAGGCCGGATCCTCTAGGGAACTGGGGAGATAGAGATCGGCTTCTAGCTGTCCCCCGCGCCGGGAGTCCGCTAATTTTAGGGGTTTGCGAGTCACCAGAAACTGTCCGGGCTGGCGCAGGTCGGGCTGTTGAGTCCAGTCAATTTTGGGCCCCTGATTGGATTCGATCTGGGATTTTTGGGCGATCGCATCGACCACTGCCTCCGTTTGCCGAATAATCGTCCCGGCATCCACCAGAAGCTCTAGAGTATTCAATACATCCATCCGAACCTGGGATCCAGGAAATTCTTCCAGCAACTCCAGAAGAGTAAAACCCTGGGGCTTCGCTGTGACTCGCTTCAGGGCCGTTTGAATCGCCTCTGCCCCGTTTGTCCGATCCTCCGTTTGAATCGCCTGGCCTAGTTGAGCTAGAAATGCCTCGATCATTGGCGATTTTAAGAGCCCCTGAACGGCTACCGGATCCAGACGGTAACGGGTTTGCAGGAGCTTTTGAACATGATCCTGATCCTGGATACTTAGCAAGGGAGTTTGAGCTGCAGGGGTTGCAGGAACGGTCAGAGGAGCAGTGAAATTGCGATCCCAGGCCGAATACTCTGCAACGTAGTCCGTCAGACTACTGATCGGCAGTTTGACCTCGGTTTTGCCGACCGGAAAAGTAATAAATTCGGCGGCCATAGCTGTTTGGGCCATTACTAAGGCAGAGCTAACCCCTGAGATGAACAGCTTTGACCCAGATTTAAACCAGTGCATAAGTTTAATTGAGTTTATCAAGATTTTGTATTAGTCATATTGGGAAAGTCTGGACTTCTAACCCTGGGTTTTGACAGCAAGTTTTGACAAGTTTCGATGCTTGTGTGAATATCTCTGCTTAGAAATCTGTCCTGAACGATCTATCCCTGAAGATCTATTCACTCAATTTGTTGGAAATTCCCTAAAAAAATTCGAGATTCTGAAGAGTCACCTTCAGGATTTTGCGCCTGTTCCAGGGCCCGAAAAAATTGTTCTGAGGTGATCGATCGCACCAGGCTCAGGGGATAAGGCTCTTTACTGATGGTTCGGGCATAGCTCGCCTGCAAGTAGGGTTGATACCCCATCTCATTCATCACATGAACTTTGAAGAAGGCCAGACCCATGGCATTGACGTAGCCATTCACCGTAGTCGGGGTTGGGGCGATGATTTCCTGTAGGGAAGCACTGATGGTACGATTCACTACATTTAAATTCAAATTGATGTGGTGATCGCCCTCTGCCAACAACAGATAGCGATAGGGGGTAGTCAGCCAGGTAAACGAGCGTACCTGCTCCCGGGCCACTGGAGTGACATTATCTTCTCCACTGGTTTTCCAGAGGATTGGAATCTGAATTCGGCTCAAGCTCTCCTGACCAAAAATACTGCCACTTAAAGGATTCATCGGCATAATCGCCTTCACTCGCGAATCTCGCAGACGGTAAGGTTGACGAGGCAACTCCAGAGCCCGGCATTGAAAGATCTGGGCCAGGTTGAGAGAGTCTAGTTTAGAGGCACATTGGGTTTCCAGATTGGCAAAGTTCAGCTCCGCCCCCCCCAACGCCAGAGCAGTATAGGCTCCGAAGGAATACCCGGCAACCCCTACCTGATTAAGATTGAGCTGAGATTGAAACTCAACTCTATTGCGATGTTCCAGTTCATCGAGCAGGTAACTGACATCCAGGGGGCGATCAATAAATTCATTCACATCAAATACATCTGAAGCCTTGCCCGATAGCCAGGTCTGAATGTGGTAACTATCACTGCCGGGATGCTGAATTAAGGCCACAGCAAACCCATAGGAGGCTAAATGCTGACCAAAACTGGCATAACTATTGCGGTCAGCCCCTAGGCCATGGGAGACCACAATGACAGGCACCGTATTAGGGGATTGGCGAATGCCAGAGTCCAGCCGTTCAGGAAAGTAGAAATCCACCGGAATTGAGCGATTGCGCCGTTGATCCCGCAGGAACCAGGATCGCTTGGCGACTTTGTCGTTCCTGGATTGTCTCAAATCAGGTTGCTGAGCAAAGTCAAAGGGGATAGATTGATTGACTTCTTGAGAGGACAGCTTGACAATTTCTGCTACTACTGAATCGGTCTCTTTCATCAATAATTCGACCTGATCCCGCAGCTCAAATAGCAGTTGGGTATTGAGCTGAATGCCTTCACTGGGAAATTGTTTGAGTACTCTTAAAAGGCTGATCCCCTCAGGGTTTTGGGCGGCTTCGATCAGGGCAATCCGCACCGCATTCGAACCATTTTGTAGGGTCGGTCGATCGGATTGGCTGGATTGGGCTTGAATTAAATCCCCCAACTTTTGGAGGAAAATCTCCCCCGTCGGAGAGTAGAGAAACTGAGAGACAATCAGAGGATCTACCTTGAGAGCATCCTGCAAAACAGTGCGAAATTGCGCTTGATCCTCAGCACTCAGGAGCAACAGATAGCTTTCGAGTTCTGGGCTGACCACGTTTTGATCAACGTAATCTTCTAGGCTCTGGACAGAAACCGAAATATTGGCAGAAAGAAAAGATAAGTAAACTCGCTCAGCCGCAAGCCCTGGAAAGCAGCAGCAAACTGAACTGAGCACACCCCAAATCAACCCATGAGTCCACCTATTCACAACCGCCCTCAAAACCCTTTATACTGGTTCTTTCAGAAGTTACGTGCTCTTCTCCTTTGTGATATCGGACTTGTCACATCAGATGACTGAACCGATCAGGAGAAACGGAAATACACTGCACACTTATTTCTAGTATAGCGATCGCCCCATTTTCTAAAAGACCCCAATCTACTCAGAAGCGGGTCGTTGCATTTATCCAGAGTAGCTTTATTTTTTTAGGCCCAGACTTTGCTTCAAGTGTTCTAAAAGCTCCACCATCGGGATCCGACAAGGCAGGATCTTAATCTTCATCTGTTCAATCAAGTGCCGGGTTGTCACGGGAAACGCAGAATAGTAGTCTGGGGTTTCCGATGCTGGAGCTGGATTGATGCCAATTCTAAATTTCGATTGATCTAGGATGATAATCGGAGGTCTAACCCCTACAGACTGTAAACTCAAAATCGCTTGAGTCAGGCTCTCTAGCCTGGAATCTCGGGTGCAAATCAGCAGTAAATCGACACTCTGACATTGAATCTGCTGCAAAACTTCCAACCAGGAATGACTCATTGAGCCACGAAAACCCGCCGTTTGCAAATACTGGACAAGGGCCAGATCAATCTTAGACGTAGGATCCCAGGGGGCGAAACCAGAGCTGGACTGGATTTCGTCGGGCTGCCAATTCTCAGAATCAGAATCAAGGAAGATTTGATGGTCTGATGAATCCTGGGAATAGTTTAGGGAGCCTAGGTCAACGGTTGACTGGGCAACCGGGTCAGCGACCGTATCTAGATCCATTAAATTGGTCAAATCTACCACCAGGATATTAGGTTTCCAGGTCATGCCCACCGCCACTTGAATCGCCTGTAACAACGATGCTTCCAATATTGGACGGGGAGGAGAGAGGGGAGAGTCTGAATGATTGTCAGTAACAAAACAGGGAAACACCGCTAATTCTTGAACCTGGTTGGCCATTTGAGTGGTAATAGCGTCCAGGGTGATCAACGGAATTTGAACCAAGTCAGAATACTCACTAAAATCCTCAAAGAAATTTCTGGTAGCAGTTTCAGAGGCATTTATCTGCAAGATAGCAACATCGGGCTGCCAGATCCGAGCAATCAGTTCCGCCTGATCCAGGTCATCGGCTTCTAAAACGCGGCAGGGAGAAAAGTGATCCAACACAGCAGAGGCATAGTCAATAGCAGTCTGTTCACTGTTAAGGGCTGGCGGCTGAGTGTGGAGTTCTGGGTCAACTGGATGGAGCCAGAGAATCGTTAATCGCTGTTGTGGAGATTGGGGTACAACGTAAGCATTCAAGGTCGCCAGGACTTTCTGCAGCTCTGATTTCTGAACTGGCAAGCTGAGGAAGCCATCGCAGTGTTGAGAGACTGCCCGTTTTTTCTCCCCTGAAGTAGCAGTGATAATCACCGGAATCTGACGAGTCTGGGTATTCGTTTTTAGTAAAGTCAGCACATCCCATCCGGACAACAATGGGATCAATGGATTGAGAAAAATCATCCGAGGCTGGAGGCGGCGGGCTTTTTCCACCGCTTCTGTGCCTGAGCGGGCAACGACAATCCGATAGCCAAAATGGGCCAGTTGATCGCTGAGATCATGAATAAACCGAGCCGTCGCCTCAACCACTAGAATCAGACGGGATTGAATTTGTGGACTAGGCCGCAATGCTGGATCAGTGGATCGTGGTTCTGGGACAGCGGGCCCTTGATGGGCCCCTTGATGGGAATCGAGAGGATGGGTTTCCCAGTCATTCTGAGGGGGGCTGGGGGGCAGCAGCAAGGTAAACTCACTTCCCTGGCTCTGCTTTGAAATGAAGCTGACATCTCCACCGTGGAGTCGGGCGAGGCGCTGAGTCAGGACTAACCCTAGACCCGTACCTTCAAACTGCCGAGTCAGGGGGCTTTCGAGTTGTTGAAATTTTTGAAAGATCAGATGTTGTTTGTCTTCAGGAATGCCAATTCCCGTATCCCAAACCGTAAAGGCAATCCAGTCTTCCCAATGGCTAACCTTTAAACCAATCGCCCCCGCATTGGGGGTGAACTTGAGGGCATTGGATAATAAGTTCACAAGCATTTGCTGCAGCCGCAGTTCATCCGCTACCATAGCGCTCAACCCTGGTTCGATCTCTAGCTGAAACCGTTGATGGGGATTGGCCTCCGGCTGAGGATTGGAGACCGCACTGGCTTCTGAGCGATGCTGGAGTTGCAGAGCCGCATTGAAGGCGCGATCGCACACTTCCCGAATCTGCACCGTATCCAGGGAGAGCTCAAGCTGCCCCGTCTCCATCCGGGTCAAGTCCAGAATATCATTGACAACCGCCATCAAGTGGCGACCACTCTGATGAATCAACTGAGCGTAGCGCAGTTGGCGATCATTGAGGACTCCGATGGCCCGTTCCTTGAGTAGGCTGGAGAGTCCCAATACTGCCGTCAGGGGAGTCTTGAGCTCATGGCTGATACAGGCCAAAAACTCATCCTTGAGCCGATTGAGCTGGATCAGGTCAGCATTTTTAGCGGCGAGTTCCTGGGCAACTCGATGTTGCTCCGTCATATCTTGGGCCATCACCAGCCAGAACTGCGGATGAATACCCGTTTGATCGGGGTGAGTCTCTCCCCACAGGGCCAGAACTGGATCCGCAGGATGGACTAAAGGCTGGCGAATAAATTGCCAGACCCGTTCTTGATCCTCAGGAACCGGACAGACGCAAACATAAGTATCGGGTTGGGTTCCGGGGTAACACCAATGAGGTAAAGGAGTTTGACCTGGTTCAGAGTCAAGCAATAGCTCCCGTCCTAAGGGGTCTCCGAACTGTTCAGTCCATTTCAGGCCAAGGGGATCGGCCATCTCATGGGGAGACGAAGAGGCGGATCGAGTCTCTGCCGGAGTAGAATCGTCTTCCAGGGAAGTCGAAAACCATTGCGTTACTGTTGAAGCGGTCTCCTGAACGATCTGGTATTCCTGAGTGATCTGCAACTGCCATGCCTGGTTCTGATGAATGACTTCGCCGTTCTCCTGTTGAATCTGTATGGGAATCGGCAGTTGTTCTAGTAATCGCAGGAGGGTCTGAGGAATCACCGACTGGGCTGGTGACTGGGAGTGAAGTGCCTGAGATGCAGTGGTTTGGGTCTCTTGAAGGTGGGTCTCTTGGAAGAAGCCCGCAATCCACTGTAAAACCCGACTATTGTCCAGCAACCCTAACAAACCCCCTGAACCATCTACCAGGCGATCGCCGTCAGAGACTGGAAGGAAGAAAAAGCGGGCGACGTTCTCGAAGAAGGCCCAGGAAAAAGCTGTCGGAGTAACTCCCTGATATCCGCTGGATTTTGATCGGCTGCTATCAGTTGAATGGGTTCAACAACCAGGTCAGCTAACTGATTCAAGGGTTGTTGCCAGTCAACTTCAGCCCCCCAGTCCGGGGAGCCCAGGGGATTAGGGAGAGACAGTAGAGAAATTTTCTGGCCAGATTGAGACGAAACCGCCTGAAAATATTCATCCTGATGGAAAGAGGAGGGAGAAGAAATATCCGGAAACAGATGGGCCAGAAATTGGCTCAAGTTCAGGAGATTTTGGGGGCGATGCTGATGATCCACAAGGACAATGCGATCGCATCGTTCTCGCCGAAAAATCAGCCAGATATCAGCCAGGGTTGCACTGGGGAGGCAAACAGGAACAGTCTGACAGAATAATTGAAGCGGCGGTGGCATGGGCAAGAAGAACCGTAACAACTTGAGAGATTCATTTTGAGAGATTCACTGTTCCCCTATCATCCAAGAAGAAACCGATTTGGAGCTCAAATTTAACAATAAAAAAATTAAAGGGCTTGCCAGAAATTTTCCACAAACTTTTAAGTAATTGCTAGAAAGTAATTGCCAGATATGGTTAGGATAACGTTGTCAGGATTGTAACTTAGGGTAGATCTGCCACACCTGAGTTCTAGCGGTCTATAGACTTCAGTCAATTGCAGGATGAATACCTCTTTAGCTTTTCTTCAACAAAGTTACAAAAATACTTGAATTTAGTCCTTTTGTATTAAGTTCTGTGATCAGAATCGAATTTTAAAGTTTTTGAAATAGAAAAACCTAAATTTACTCCATGAAAGTACTTCCCCTCCGTTTAAGACCTGACCAGGATTTAAGGTTGAGCCTGGAAGCCTCAGTAAAAGCCCACCAAATTCAAGCGGGATTCATCCTGACTGCGGTGGGAAGTCTCACCCAAGCCACCTTGAGATTGGCGGATCAGTCTGATGATATTTGCGTCCAACAAAAATTTGAAATTGTTTCTCTGGGGGGAACCCTATCCATTTACGGCATCCATTTACACCTTGCCGTGGCAGATAGTAGAGGGCAAACCTTGGGAGGACATCTACAGGCGGGTTGCCTGATTTATACCACGGCTGAAATTGTCCTAGGCATCAGCGAAACCCATGTGTT
This sequence comes from Oscillatoriales cyanobacterium RM2_1_1, assembly GCA_012033335.1. Lineage (GTDB taxonomy): Bacteria > Cyanobacteriota > Cyanobacteriia > Cyanobacteriales > Microcoleaceae > JBHJGO01. The sequence goes on along the minus strand of JAAURB010000014.1, from coordinate 14,295 downwards.
TTATCGGCCAATTGATCCTGAAACAGGGTTTCGGGAACTCGACGTTCAGACTCGGTAAATTAGAATGATCATCGATAAGAAAACGTTACAATTCTCTAAGGAAGTTTCTGAGGAACTCAGTTGCAGGGAATGGAGGAATAGAGCAGTTTGCCGGATCGGTCAAATTGTCTGTCGGAAGACATCTGTCTCGGCTACTCCACGACTAATACTCACAGGTTCGGATTCAGGTTTATCAAGTAGCTTGACGCAGTTAATTAGAAGATTGATGGGAGGATGAAGGGGCAGTGCCCCTTTCCTGGAGCGAAGCCCCATACCCCCTTCCATTTGTAACGATTAATTACAATCACCTGCTTAGGCAATTAAACAATTAAGCAATTGTATTTAGATGATTGAGAGCTTTCAGGTTCAGCTTTATCAAATTGCCCAGTATGCCAATCATCTGGTTCAGAACCAATTGACCCATTTGAGTGGAGTCAGCATTGGGATTATCTTTCTGGCCGGGTTATTGACCAGCTTGACCCCGTGTATGTTGTCCATGCTACCCATTACGGTTGGATATTTCGGTGGATATGAGGATCAAGGGCGATTTCAAGCCGCAATTCAATCCCTCTGGTTTGCCTTGGGACTGGCAACGACCCTGGCTGGACTGGGGGTGCTAGCAACTTTATTCGGCAAGGTCTATGGACAAATTGGCCTGGGCTTACCGATTGTTGTTAGCCTGGTGGCAATTCTCATGGGACTGAACTTGTTAGAAGCTCTACCGCTGCCCCTTCCAGCCTTTGATACCATGGCCTGGATGCCACGAAAGTTGTCCCACAGTGCCCGTTCCTATTTTCTAGGGCTGACCTTTGGCTTGGTGGCCTCTCCCTGTAGTACTCCTGTTCTGGCGACATTACTGGCCTGGATTTCGACAACCCAGGATTTGGTTTTGGGGAGTGTGTTGCTTCTGGCCTATGCCATTGGCTACGTGGCTCCCCTGGTTCTGGCTGGCACCTTTACCACTACTATTAAAGCTTTATTGTCTCTGCGTCAATGGTCAGGTTGGATTACCCCAGTTAGTGGTGTCTTGCTAGTGGGATTTGGGGTATTTTCGTTAGTGTTTCGCTTTGCCCCCATTGTTTAAAAGTTAAAGCGTTTCCAACGCTAGTGGATTAGGAATCGCTATATTTAAGAGTAGTAGCCTGTAAAAATAGCGTGTTTTTATCTAGAATTTCAACCTGGAAAACGGAATTTCAAGCCTTTTTTCGCCGGGAACTTTTGCCTGTTTTGGCGAATTTACGATTGGCGATTATTTTACTACTGGCGATCGCCCTGTTCAGCATCTCAGGTACGGTGATTGAGCAGGGGCAAACCTTAGAGTTTTATCAAACCAACTATCCAGAACACCCGGCGCTGTTTGGCTTCCTCACCTGGAAAGTGTTGCTCTTTCTAGGGCTGGATCATGTTTACCGCACTTGGTGGTTTCTGGCGTTACTGGTGCTATTTGGGTCTAGCTTGACAGCCTGTACCTTTACCCGGCAGTTACCGACCCTGAAGTCGGCCCGGCGCTGGAGTTACTACGAAAAGCCCCAACAATTTCAAAATCTGGCCTTGAGTGCTGAGGTGGAACAGGCTACCCTGGAGGGTCTACAGAGATTACTGCAAAAACGTCAATACAAAATTTTTCCCTCAGGCAATCAGCTCTATGCCCGCAAAGGACTGATTGGTCGAATTGGCCCGATTGTGGTTCACGCCAGTATGTTGGTGATTTTGCTGGGGTCAGTCCTGGGGTCTCTCACTGGATTCATCGCTCAGGAAATGGTGCCGAGTGGAGAGACCTTTCAGGTTAAACGAATTATTGATGCTGGCCCCTTTTCGGCTTCCCAAATTCCTCAAGATTGGTCAGTGCGGGTGAATCGTTTCTGGATTGACTATACTCCGGAGGGGAGGATTGATCAGTTTTACTCTGATTTGTCCGTTCTCGATCAGGAGGGAACCGAGGTGGATCGCCAGACGATTCATGTCAATCAACCTCTGCGCCATCGGGGAGTCACGTTTTATCAGGCAGATTGGGGGGTGGCGGGGGTGCAGTTTCATTTGAATAATAGCCCTGTCCTCCAAATTCCTATGGGGTTGCTAGATACTGGGGGGCAGGGAAGGCTGTGGGGAACCTGGCTGCCCACCAAACCAGACCTGAGTGAAGGGGTTTCCCTGATCACCAAAGATCTCCAGGGAACCCTGCTAGTCTACGACAATTCAGGGAAACTGGTGGCCACGGTGCGAACTGGCATGTCCGTTGAGGTGAATGGAGTGAATCTATCAATTGATCAAATCGTAGGGAGTACAGGGTTACAGATCAAGTCTGACCCAGGTATTCCATTGGTTTATCTGGGATTTGGGTTGCTGATGATCAGCGTGATGATGAGCTATATTTCCCACTCCCAGATCTGGGCCTTGCAGATGGGCGATCGCCTTTATCTAGGGGGCAAAACCAACCGCGCGAAAGTCACTTTTGAGCGGGAGGTGGTGGAAATTTTAGATGATCTGGAGGCGGGTTCGAATGGAGCGGCTGAATCTCCAAGTGAATCCTTAATTGTTGCTGACGCCAGCGGCAAATCAACTTGAAACTCAGGAAATAGGCCACCAAAGCACAAACAATCCCAACGACACAACAGCCGAGCAAAAGGGCGGCGGCGAAATCCAGTCCCAAATCCCAGATCCGCTCAGCCGCTAGGAGTTGGTTGAGATCAAATGGAATCGCCGGAGCGCCGAGTAACCATAAACCAACTTGATAATTAAATAGATAGATGGGGACATAGGTGAGGGGATTGCTCACCCAGGTTCCTGCCGCTGCCAGTAGTGGATGACCTCGAAACAGACTTGCCAACCCAATCCCGAAAGCGATTTGCAAGCCAAAAAATGGAAACCAACCCGCAAATACTCCCAACGCCAATCCTCTAGCTAAATAGTCTGGTTCCCCGGCTAGATGACTCAAACGCCAGCAACCGCGACGGAACCAGCGCCACCACCGATTTCGTCCGGGCCTGAATCGTGGATAACTTTTCCTCGGGCGATCTGGCGAGAACGTTGACCTGCGCGACCTCAACTTGGTGCTCCTGTAATTTTTTACCGGCTGAAATCTATTTTAGATGGATTCTAGACCTGAGATGACTTCCCGGGAACTTTAAAGGTTCGGTAAAGTTCGGTTATCTCTTCAAGAGTTTCCCTGGAAATCTGCTGAAATTTGGGTGATGATTAATTCAGGTTAGATCAACTCAACTCAGACAGTTTACGATCAAAGGAGTGTTGTCAAAGTATCCCCAAAGCATTTGTAAAAGTATTGCAAAGTACTTGACTATGGGACTTCACAGTGAGAGTGTAGATTTTTGGATCTGTTTTATGTCATAATACAGAAATAAGTGAGTCTTTGTAGTAAGCTTTTGGTTCTGGAGGTTTGTTCTGTAGGGTGAAGATCTGACCTTCGATTCAATTCAACTGGAGAGAAAGTTCAATAGTATAACAGGGCGACTGATTTAGAAGCGGGTGTTGATAGAGATCTGAAGGTTTAGAGTGAATCTCAGAACAGTAAAGAAATTAGGTACACGTTGAACCTGCACTGTGCTTTTTTCGTCTAAAGCAGCTAGACTGTCATTTGTAGATTGGAGAAGCGGATTCAGTCTAGTGCTATGGTCTTTACTCCTTCACTGAGGAAAGTCTGTCCGCTTAACATCCTATCGCTAATTCACCGTTAAGTTATCGCCAGGTTATAGGTTGCTCCAACTGAATCAAGTTTCAAGCACCTGGGTTTAAAAGATCTGGGGCAATTTTTCATCCTTTTTTGTGCTTCTCTTCCTCTGGGAAGAGGTGAGGAGTCATCAATAATCTTAATCTTTAAAAGGGAGTATTGATATCTATTATGCCAACGCTTAACCCTGAGAAAAAAGGCGCTTCAAATCGCTCAAAAGCGCGACCCAAAGTCTCCACAGATATGGTAAGAACCTACTTGCACGAGATTGGTCGCGTGCCACTGCTGAGCCATGAAGAAGAGATTGTCTATGGCAAGCAGGTTCAACAAATGATGAGTCTGCAGGAAGCCAAAGCAAATCTCACCAAGACATTGCAGCGGGAACCGACTCAGGCGGAATGGGCTGAGCAGGTGGGAGTGACAGAGGCCGAACTGGAAAAATCCTTGAGCCAGGGTCATCGCGCTAAGCAAAAGATGATCGAAGCCAATCTTCGGCTGGTGGTTTCGATCGCCAAGAAGTACCAGAAGCGGAATATGGAGTTCCTCGATTTGATTCAGGAAGGTACCCTGGGGCTAGAGCGAGGGGTTGAAAAGTTTGATCCAACTCGAGGCTATAAATTTTCCACCTATGCCTACTGGTGGGTCAGACAGGCGATCACCCGGGCGATCGCGCAAAACGGTCGCACCATTCGTCTGCCGATTCACATCACCGAGAAGCTAAATAAGATCAAACGGGTACAGCGAGAGTTGTTCCAGAAAGTCGGGCGATATCCGACTCCGGTTGAAATTGCTGAGGCACTGGAGCTAGAACCGGCCCAGATTCGGGAGTATTTGCTGGCCTCTCGCCATCCAATTTCTCTTGACCTGCGGGTTGGGGACAATCAGGACACCGAGTTGCAAGAGCTCTTGGAGGATGAAACTGCTTCTGCTGATGTCCATGTGACCCATGAGTTGCTGCGTCAGGACTTACAAAATCTGATTGATGAGTTGACTCCGCAGCAGCGAGAGGTGATCAATCTGCGTTACGGCTTAGCGGATGGCAAAGAGTTATCCCTTTCCAAGGTGGGGGCTCGAATGAATATTAGCCGGGAGCGGGTGCGACAGTTGGAAAATCAAGCCCTGAATCACCTGCGTCGCCGTAAGGCACAAGTGCGAGAATATTTGGCATCTTAGGGTTGGTTTGCTTTAGTTTACCAGTTTACTTGAAGTCCAATACTCTGGGATCAGAACCCGGCCTTTCCAGAAGGGTCGGGTTCTGGCTGATTAGAGATTGATCTGTTCAAATGAGAATGCGATCACATTCTAAAGGGATCAAAATTTTTGTCCTAGAATAAAAAACAACCCTGCCTAAGGGGCTCAAAGTGGATTCAATGGCTCTACAAAGACGAATCATCCCCATCGGATTAGCGGTATTAGGACTGCTCCTACTGCTGCACTTGGTCACTTATGTGATCGCAGATGTATTGTGGTTCCAGGTGGTTGGCTATCTGTCGGTCTTTTGGAAACGCCTCACCGCCCAAGTGGTTTTGGGCTTACTGGGATTTGGGATCACGGCTGTGTTTTCGATTGTAAATCTGGGTTTGGTCAACCAATATCAGTCCGGACATCGGGGCGATTTACCCTCCACCCCTCAAACTCGACCCAAAACGGCCTATTTTGCTGACTTGGCGAATACCCCCCCTGCCGCTTTGAAATTTAGCTGGCTTCTAGGGTTTAGTTTGAGTTTATCAGCGGTGCTGGGACTTGTGCTGGTGTACTATGGCCAGGTATTTTTTGAATATTTGCGTCCGCTCTTTGAGGGAGCCTTAACCATTCCCGACCTACCTGACCGATTCGGCATTGAAGGAGTGCAGCACGCCTTTTACCCGATTCGAGGCTGGCAAATTCTGGCCCTCGCTGGAACTATCTTTTTTCTGCTGACTCGCCCCCAAACGACCTGCTGGGCGATCGCCCTATTTTGAGTCTGGGATTTGGTCTGGTGCTGTCGAGTCATTGGGGGAACGTGATGCAATTTTTACATCCTGTCCCGTTTAATCGCCAGGAAGACTTATTCCATCTGGATATTGGCTTTTATATTTTTACATTACCGATTGGCTATTTATTAGAATTCTGGCTGTTTGGTCTGACGTTGATCGGGTTTTTAGGGTGTACTATGTGTTATCTGCTCTCTGGCAATAGTTTCAGTCAGGGAAGATTTCCGGGATTTTCCCAACCTCAACAGCGCCATTTGCATGGGTTGGGAGGGGGATTGATGCTGAGTATTGCCCTGGCCCTGTGGATTGCTCGCTACAAATTGCTGTATTTTTCCCGAGGGGTGGTATATGGGGCAAGCTACACGGATATTGCTGTTCAGGTTCCGGCCTATACGGTTTTCTTCTGGATTACTGGGGCGATCGCCCTATTCCTCTTCTGGCAAGCCTTCTTCTCCGTTAAGACGATTCGGCCCTATATTGAAGCCGGTCTGAAAACCCTGGGGTTCCGCCGCAATTCTATCAGAAGTGTCTTGACTCCTAAGCTATTTGCCGATAGCTATTCCCTTAGGGTGATTTTAGGTTGGTATCTGGTTTCCCTGTTTGTGGTGGTGATCCTGCTGCCGATTCTGGTTCAACGACTGGTGGTACAACCGAATGAGTTGGAGCGAGAAACTCCTTTTATTCAGCGCAATATTCAGTTTACCCGGGAGGCGTTTGGCCTCGATGTGATCGATATCGAGACCTTTGATCCAGGAGCAGGGCTGACCTACGCCGATATTCAAAATAATGATTTGACGATTCGCAATATTCGCCTCTGGGATGTGCGTCCCCTGTTGCAAACTAACAAACAGTTGCAGCAAATTCGCCCCTATTATGCCTTTTTTGATGCGGATGTGGATCGGTATACTTTGCTAGAATCCCCCCAAGCTCCAACTGTTCAGGATCGCACCGAGAAACAACAGGTTTTAATTGCTGCCCGGGAATTGGACTATGCTGCGGTTCCCCAGGAAGCTCAAACCTGGATTAATAAACATCTGGTCTATACCCATGGCTATGGCTTTACCCTGTCTCCAGTAAATACCGTGGGTGAGGGGGGCTTGCCTGAATACTTTGTCCGGGAGATTGGGGCCGATCCCAGGCTGGAACCCGATAGCGTCTTAGAGGTTTCGCCCCGGGTGCGCGATAGTATTCCGATTGGCAGACCTAGAATTTACTACGGCGAATTGACGGATACGAATGTCATGACATCGACCCGGGTGCAGGAACTGGATTATCCCCTGGGCAATGATAATGTTTACAACGTTTACGATGGTGCGGGTGGCATTGTCATGGGCCAAGGCTGGAAGCGGTTTCTATTTGCCAATCGTTTGCGAAATTGGCAGATGGTTTTCACCCGGAATTTTTCTCCAGAGACCAAGCTTTTATTTCGCCGCAATATTATGGAACGGGTGAAAACAATAGCTCCCTTTTTACAGTATGACAGTGATCCTTATCTGGTCTCTGCGAATGCCAATTTAGATCAGGCTGGGACAACAGCATCTCAAGAAACCTATCTGTACTGGATTCTCGATGCCTACACCACCAGCGATCGCTATCCTTATTCAGATCCAGGAAAAACTGGAGTTAACTACATTCGCAACTCCGTCAAAGTGGTAGTGGATGCCTATAATGGCTCAATTAAATTCTATTACCTGGAAATCCCTGAAGTTGATCCGATTATTACCAGTTGGCGAGCTGTTTTTCCGGAACTATTTCAGTCCATAGAGACCATGCCTGAATCCTTGAGGGTGCATATTCGCTATCCCGTGGATTTGTTTAAGGTACAGGCTGACCGATTGTTGGTCTATCACATGGATGATCCCAGGGTTTTCTACAATCGTGAGGATCAATGGCGGATTCCTAGAGAAATTTATGGCACAGAATCCCAGGCGGTTGAGCCCTATTATCTGATTATTAAGCTGCCTGGAGCCCCAGAAGAAGAGTTTATCATTCTCCAACCTTTTACCCCCACCAGTCGGATTAATTTAATTGCCTGGCTAGCGGCCCGGTCTGATGGAGAACAATATGGCAAGTTACTCCTCTATCGCTTTCCGAAACAACGGCTGGTATTTGGCCCAGAGCAAATTGAAGCCTTAATCAATCAAAAACCTGAGATTTCAGAGCAGATTTCCCTGTGGAATCGTCAGGGATCCCGAGCGGTTCAGGGCAATTTACTGGTGATTCCGATTGAAAATTCTCTACTCTATGTGGAACCCATTTACTTAGAAGCCACAGAAAATAGTCTGCCAACTTTAGCCCGAGTTGTCGTGGCCTACAATGATCGGATTGTCATGCGTGCTAGCCTGCAGGAAGCATTAAGGGATGTTTTTCAAGTGGAACCGACTACCATTCCGGTTGTGGCTCCCGTGCCGCCTGAAGGTAATTAAACAGGAGAATTAATCTGGGAAATTAACCCAGGAAATAATTCTAATCCAGGCTATCTGCGGAATGTTCTGAACTTCAATCGCCCTAGGTTCTGATTGGGCTCGATTCCATGCTCTGGGACAAGGTTCTCCATGGCAAAGTTATCTTCAAGGATTTTGTCTTTAGGGGTTGTTTTTAAGGGCTTGTCGTTCCTTGAGAATAAATTCCGCCATCCTCAGATCAATTGGTGTGGTCAGTTTCAGGTTGGTTTCCTCTCCCGGAACAATCTGAACAGATAAACCACACTTTTCAAACAGAGCGGCATCATCGGTGACCACCCAACCCTGCTTTAGTCCCCGTTCATGACATTGTTTCAGCAACGCCAGATCAAATCCCTGGGGGGTTTGGGCCGCCCAGAGTTGACTGCGATCCGGGGTATTTTGAACCATTCCATCAGTCCCTACAACTTTAATGGTGTCTTTTACAGGAACAGCAGCAATCAGTCCAGAACATTGCGGCAAAGCCTCTGCACAGCGATCAAACAATTCAGGGCTGGCCAGACACCGAGCCCCATCGTGAATTAAAACTTGATCCGCTTCTGGAGGCAGAGCTTGCAACCCCTGGTAAACTGATTGTTGGCGGGTTTCTCCCCCCTGGATGATCTGAACCGGAATGGTTAGGGTCAGTTCTGCTAAAATCCCCTGAAACGCTGGAAAGTCTTTGGGCTGAGCAATAATGCCAATCCAGTCCAGAGCCCTAGCGTCAGCAGCGGCCTTTAATGTCCAGGCCAATAACGGTTGACCCAGCAACGTCAGCAGTAACTTATTGCGATCGCTCTCCATGCGTCGTCCTGAACCTGCTGCTGGAATTAGTAAATGCATCTTGAGATTTGAACTGGGAATGAAGGATTCTAGGTAAAATGGAGCCGATCAGTAGATTAACCCCTTAAACATGAAAATACTAGCCCTTGTACCCGGTGGAATCGGTGATCAGATTCTATTTTTTCCTACCCTGGATGATTTAAAGCATATTCGTCCCGATGCCAAGATCACTGTGATTACTGAGCCTCGGTCAAAAGGAGCCTACCGAGTTTGCAAATCGGTTTCAGAAGTCTTAATTTATGACTTTAAAGATCGGAACGGTCTGGCAGATTTTGCCAATATTTTAGAAATTATCCGCGATCGCGAATACGATGTCGTCCTCTCCCTGGGACAACGGTGGACAGTTGGGTTTGCCCTATGGCTGACGGGGATTCCCACCCGGATCGGCTATGACGGCAGTACAGGGGCGAGGTTCCTGACCCACGCTGTTCCCCTCAAAACCGAGCAATATGCCGCAGAGATGTACCATGATTTGCTCTCAGGATTGGGGATCAATCCGCCCTTCTCCGGGTTAGCCATTAATGTACCTAAGTCTGACATTGATTGGGCAGAGCGAGAGCAGCAGCGTTTGGGGGTAAAGGACAGCGGCTATATTTTGATTCATGGGGGCTCCAGTCAACTGGCTCAAGTCAAGGGCATCGACAAGATTTACCCGGTGGAGCAGTGGCAACAGATTATCCAGGAGATTCAGCAGCGCCAGCCTAATCTCCCAGTGGTAATGATCAGTGGGCCAGAGGATATGGAAGTCACAAATGAACTCCTGCAGCGTTGCTCTGATGTCAAAGTCACCAGCCCCGATGATGTGGGTAAGCTAGCCGCGATGATTGCCGCCGCCAATTTAATGATTTGTACAGATAGTGCTCCAATGCACCTGGCGGTTGCTGTAGGGACTTATACGATTGCTCTATTTGGCCCGACTGATCCACAGAAGCTTCTGCCTCAGGGCGATCGCGCGATCGGGATCAGGTCATCTACAGGAAATATGGCAGACATAGCCCCCAGCCAGGTTTTGCAAAAAATCTGGGGAGGCTAGCCAGCCTGTGCTGTAGCGGTTGAATACTGTAGAAGTAAATACTGTAGAGATCTCTAGTTAAAATCTCTACAGCAAACTCCTTACCGAAACATAATGCTCACCGAGCTATCTTCGTGAATTCGCCAGATCGTCTCCCCCAGAAGATTTGCTACCGATAGGATTTTCAGGGGCTTAAATTCTTTGTCTGGAGCCACAGGAATCGTATTGGTGACAATGATTTCCTCAAACAGTCCCGGTTCAGACAGCCGCTCTATGGCTGGCGGGGAAAAGACCGCATGGGTCGCACAGGCATAAACCTGGCGGGCCCCCTTTTCTCGCAGTAATTTGGCTCCTTCAGTAATTGTGCCAGCGGTATCAATCATGTCATCGACCAAGACAGCGGTTTTACCCTCAACATCTCCGATCACGTTCAATACTTCAGCCACGTTATGGGCCTGACGGCGTTTATCGATGATGGCTAGAGGGGCATCATCTAGCTTCTTGGCAAATGCTCGGGCCCGAGCTACCCCTCCGACATCGGGGGAGACCACAACAATATCGGAGAGTTGCTGACTGAGGAGATAGTCCAAAATTACCGGAGATCCATAAACATGGTCAAACGGAATATCAAAGTACCCTTGAATTTGAGCAGAATGTAAATCCATGGCCAGAATTCGACCGGCTCCGGCTTTCGTAATCAAATTGGCTACTAACTTTGCGGTGATGGATTCTCGCCCTGCAGTTTTACGATCTGCCCTAGCGTAGCCATAGTATGGGATCACTGCTGTAATTTGTCGAGCTGATGCCCGGCGACAAGCATCAATCATAATCAGCAGCTCCATCAGGTGATCATTGACAGGGCAGCAGCAGGGCTGAATCAAATAGACATCGCAGCCCCGAATAGACTCTTGAATTTGCACATACAGTTCTCCATCAGCAAACCGTTTGCGAACCATTGGCCCTAGATCAATCCCCAGGTAGCGACCGACCTCCATTGCCAGGAGGACGTTTGCCGATCCTGAAAAGAGTCGGAGTCGATGATGATGGGGATCAACCGGTTCAGAACTTGGAAGGGGTAAAGTAGCAGAGTGGATCACAGCCTGGCCTCGCAATTCATTCACAGGCAATCTTAGCATTCTGCCTCAGGGGATGCTAAGCGTCAGACGTTACATTCCTGGGCAGAACTCTTGCCGAACTCTATCTTCTGATTCAACCTTGATCTTCGTCAACTATTCCCTCAGGGGCAGGGAGTCAATCCAGTGGAACAGCCATGATGATCGGTGTTTTTCAGGCAGAAAGTAAAAGTTCAGCTAAAACTAAATCAGCACAAAAAACAACCATCAATGAAAGAAGCACAAACTCCGATCTAGAATTTTATACAGGCCCAAATTTGGGGTGACACTTCGGGAGAGCACAAATTCAGGATATTGGCTTATGAGCTTAAAAGATCGCATCACTGAAGATATCAAGGCGGCGATGAAGGCGAAGGACAAGGTGCGATTGGAAACGGTTCGCAGCATCAAGAAGGTCTTGATTGAGCAGGAATCAACGGCTCGGGGAGAGGGACAAACCAGTCTAAACCCTGAACAAGAACTTGCAGCCCTGATCCAGCAAGCCAAGCAACGGCGGGACTCCATCGAACAGTATCGCAAAGCTGGACGGGAAGACCTGGCGGAACAGGAAGCCGCAGAGCTGGCTATTATTGAGGAGTACCTGCCCCAGCAGCTCTCTGATGCCGAGATTGCAGCCGTGATCGACGAACTGATTGAAGCGGCGGGAGCCAGTTCACCAAAGGATATGGGAAAGGTCATGGGGCCGGCAATGCAACGATTGAAAGGTCAGGCGGATGGCAAGAAGGTTCAGGATATGGTCAAGGCAAAGTTATCTTAAGTTCTTGTCTTAAGTTTCTCCAAAGTCATCTGAATTTTGAGAAGCTAGATTAAGATTCTCAAATATTTGCGAAACTACTCTACGGTTAGCGAAATCTGGGGAAAGCTTACTGAAGTTATTGAGGAGAAGTGAATGTCTTAAGGGAAAGTTGTCCGTTTGATGGCATATTTCAATTTCAAGGGTGCATCGGTACTCGGTCAATCTGCTTTGTCTGCGTCCCCTCTAATTCAGGCATACTATGCAATCTGCTCTTCCACTCGGAACGGTTCTACAGCGTCGCTATCGTCTGATTGATCTCCTCGGTCAGGGCGGATTTGGTCGTACCTATCTGGCTGAAGATTTGGGCCGTTTCAATGAACGCTGCGCCCTCAAGGAATTTATTCCCCCTGAAACTGGCAACTATCCCTTTGAAAAATCTCAAGAACTGTTTCAGCGGGAAGCTCAGGTTCTCTACCAAATTCGCCATCCTCAAATTCCTCAATTTTGTGCCGTTTTTGAAGATGGTCATCGTTTATTCTTAGTCCAGGACTATGTTGAAGGCAAAACCTATCACACCCTATTGAATGAACGTCGAACGGCTGGAGGTAGGGCTTTTTCTGAGGCCGAAATCGTTTTATTCCTGAAACAGATGCTTCCCGTTCTGAGTTATATCCATAGTTTGGGGGTGATTCATCGGGATATCTCTCCAGATAACATTATTCTGCGCCAGCGGGATCAATTGCCCGTTTTGATTGATTTTGGAGTGGTGAATGAGATTGTCACCCAGGTGCAATCTCAAATTCAATCTCAAAACTTGACCCTACCGCCGGCAACCCGGGTCGGCAAGGTGGGCTATGCCCCGATTGAACAGCTTCAGATGGGGAAAGTCTCTCTCAGTAGCGATCTCTACGCCTTAGCTGTCACCACCATTGTGCTGATGACGGGACAGGAACCGCAACACTTGATGGATCAGAATACCCTGACCTGGAATTGGCAACGCTGGGTGAATGTCAGTCCTGAGCTTGCCTATGTGATCAATCGGATGCTCAGTCGGCAACCGGGCGATCGCTATCAGTCCGCCTTAGAGGTTGAAAAAGCCCTGGCCACTTCAGGAACCGCCAGTGGCTCGTCCAACCCATCTGTACCCTTGAGCCTGTCGGAGATGAAAACAGTGGCAGTGGGACGACCTGCCATTAATCCTGCCGCCCCTGCAACCAGTCCGTCTACTCCCCAACCCTCTAGGGGTATTCGACAATCTCTCTGGGAAAATCCTCTAGCAGCCATCACCTCTGGAATAGTCATTGCTTTACTCACGGGATGGGGATCCTGGGTATTAGTCAATGCCCTGATCGATTCCACTACCCGAACCCGGCCCAAACCACCGCCAATTGAAGCGTCCAGCCCTGAAGCAACACCGACCCCAATTCCTGAGCCGATTCCTGAGCCCACTCCCACCCCAGAGTTTTCCCCGACTCCAATACCCCCTGCGACCCCAGAACCGCCGCCTCTCCCCAAGGTGCTAACCCGGCGCTTGAAGGTTGTTCCGGGGGAACCAACCGTAATTGAAGGCTATTTGAAATCCAATGAAACAGTAAACTATCTGATCTCGGCCTCCCAGGGTCAACAACTCTACACGGATGTTGCTGGACGGGGGGTTTTGTTGACGTTACTGGATCCTCGCCAGAATCCAGTGGACAGCCGGGCTGAGGGAGTTTCTGTCTGGCAGGGAACATTGTCTGCCGACGGCGATTACACGATTCAACTGAGAACCCTACCCGGTTTACCAGAAAGTAACTATGTCATAGAAATTGAAGTGGTAGATTCCTTGCCTCCGATCAGCCCCACTCCTGCCCCTGACCCCGACCCCGAACTCGAACCCACCCCAATCCCTGAGGAAACCGCCTCCCTTACCGGAAGAGGAACCCCCCTCAAGATCCAGAGGTAGATCCTGAATTGATTCCTAAACCTGAACCCACTCCCACCGCTACTCCTACCCCCGAACCAGCTCCTACCCCAACCCCCAGCCCCAGTTCCAGCTCCAATTCCAACGCCAGGGCCGACTCCAGCTCCGCCATCTGACAACAGCAATTCTTCCAAGCCTGATCCCAAACAGCCAACCTTTTTCCCGGAAAGCAACCCCGAAAAAGATGAACCCGTTAGCTAATTTATCTGACTCACCGACAGAACTCCCTCGCCCTCACCCCCCACTCCTTTCCTAGAGCGGGAGAGGGCGGTTCAGGCAATCACACAAAAGATTTGTCAGTCAATAAGGCTATTTGGATCAACTCCGTTAATTGGCGACGGGCCAAATATTTTGAAAGCCTCCGTGCTGCGGGGGCTTTCAAAGAGGTTTTTAAAGAGGGTTAAGTAGATGGTTGTAATTAATTATCAAACAGTAGGGGGTTGAAGGGGCGGACTGCCCCCTTCAACCCC
>JAAURB010000104.1 GCA_012033335.1 Oscillatoriales cyanobacterium RM2_1_1 | reverse complement strand
AGCAGGAAACGGCCAGCAATAAGAAACAATAGGTCTAATTCTTATCGACTGGTGACCATGCATTTAATTCTCTACAGCAAACCGGATTGTCATCTCTGTGAAGGACTCCAGGAAAAGCTAGAACAGATTCAAGCTAACCCTCAAAGCAAGTGTAGGTTTGAGTTAGAAATCCGGGACATTACCAGTAATCCAGTTTGGTTTCAGCGCTACCAATATGAGATCCCGGTTTTATGTCAACTGACTCACGGCTCCACTGAAAATCCTCTCCCTCGACCCTCTCCCCGTTTGAGCGTAGAAAGGCTGGAATCTATGCTAGAGAAATACAAATAGGGCTATGATGCACAATAATCGAGATCAGTCAGTGAGGATTTGCGGTTCATGAAGCTTAGAGAACTTTTGGAAAAAGTCTCCAGTCTACCCCCCTTCAGTTCCCATCCAGCCCTGGATCAGAATGTGACAGGGCTCTCTACCAATTCCCATGCCTGCCAGCCTGGAGATTTGTTTATCGGGATGCCCGGCACTAGGGTCGATGGTGGAGATTTCTGGCCGGGGGCGATCGCAGCCGGGGCGATCGCGGCGGTAGTCTCTCCAACCGCATTTGCGAAAACATCACCCCCTCAAGTCGGAGAATCCTGCGTGATTGCTGCCACAGATATCATTCAGACCTGCGCTGAGCTGGCAACAGCATTTTACAACTATCCGGCCCAAACCCTGAAACTGATTGGGATTACGGGAACCAATGGCAAAACTACGACGACTCATTTGGTGGAATTTCTGCTAAGTCGAGGGGAGAAATCCACCGCCCTTTTAGGAACCCTGTACACCCGCTGGCCAGGATTTCAGAAAATAGCGGCCCATACTACGCCCTTTGCCGTTGAGCTTCAATCTCAACTGGCTGAAGCCGTTGCCGCCGGATGTGAATATGGAGTCATGGAAGTCAGTTCCCATGCTCTCCATCAAGGACGGGTTTTGGGATGTCCATTTCAGGTGGCGGTCTTCACTAACTTGACCCAGGATCACCTGGATTATCATCCGACCATGGAGGACTATTTTGCAGCTAAGGCTCTATTATTCAACGATTCTTATCTTCAGGGTCGAGCTGTAATCAACCTTGACGATCCCTATGGTAAGCGCCTTCTGGAGAAATTAGGGGAGCGGGCTTGGAGTTATAGTATTGCAGATCACTCAGCGGATCTTTGGGCGGATCAATTAAATTACCAACCCACTGGGGTTGCTGGAATCCTCCATACCCCTGCTGGGAATACTGAATTTTTCTTGCCTCTAGTGGGTCAGTACAATTTGTCTAATTTGCTGGCTGCCACAGGGGCGGGTTTGGCAGTTGGGCTGGATCTAGATTCTATGGCCCAGTGTTTACCTGAGTTCATTGGGGTTCCGGGGCGAATGGAACGGGTACAAATCAGTCCTGACCAGGATATCAGTGTGATCGTGGACTATGCCCATACTCCAGACAGTTTAGAAAATTTACTCAAGGCCTCTCGGCCATTCATCCCAGGCAAGATGATTTGTGTGTTTGGCTGTGGGGGCGATCGCGACAGAACCAAACGCCCCAAAATGGGTAAAATTACCGCTGAATTAGCTGATGTGGCTGTGGTGACTTCTGATAACCCTCGTACCGAAGATCCCCATCAAATCTTGCAAGATGTTCAAGCCGGAATTTCGGCAGAGTATCAGCCGATTGTGATCTGTGATCGGGCTGAGGCGATCGCCCAGGCGATTCAGGAGGCGCAACCGGGAGATGGGGTCTTAATTGCGGGTAAGGGTCATGAAGATTACCAAATTCTAGGAACAGAAAAGGTGCATTTCGACGATCGCGAACAGGCCCGAGAAGCGCTGGAAAAGCGATTAAAGGGTTAGGTTGGCCTCCAAAATATCCTCAATAGACATTTCATTTGTTGATCTAGTGGTTTTACCGGTGCTCAAGCCTCAGTATTTCCCTGGAAGGGCAACAGCATGACCCACATGCCAGGGAATTCCTGGATAGGCCGCTTCCAAGGGAATGCTTTGATAGTTCAAGGTCTGCAAAAATTCCGCCACGGCCCTGAACTTGTACTGAAATGCCTCCAGTTCAGCATCATCCACTT
The DNA here is from genome assembly GCA_012033335.1 of Oscillatoriales cyanobacterium RM2_1_1. GTDB lineage: Bacteria > Cyanobacteriota > Cyanobacteriia > Cyanobacteriales > Microcoleaceae > JBHJGO01. Next base: position 15,305 of record JAAURB010000104.1, on the reverse strand, counting down.
CGTAAATCACAACAGGCTGGAATTGCCCCAGGGTTTGTCCCATGCCCTCCAAGGCTTCAATCTCTGCCCCTTCCACATCAACCTTAACCACCGTGGGCGGTTTAATCCTGGCCTGACTGACTAAATCATCAATCCTGACTAAATCAACGGTCATTTTTCCCCGCAGATCGGGGGGGAGCCCTGCAGTTGCCAGGGTAGCGCCACCGCAGTGATCCGCCAGCAGCAGAATGCCCTGACCATTAGTATTGGACACCGCCTTTTCCAATACCCCAACATTCCTAAACTGGTTCAGTTGAATGTTCTGGTGAATCCGCTCGGCATTTTCTGGCACTGGCTCAAAGGCGTAGACCTGGCCCGCTGGCCCCACTAGTTTGGCAGCGATCGCAGTGAAAAACCCCACATTGGCCCCAATATCGTAGAATACCCCGGCGGGTTTCAAGTATTGGGCTAAGGCCCGTTGCAAGGGCATCTCATAGGTTCCCCGGGCACAGGCTAGACCAGCAGGGCCAGCATTGAACTGGAGCCCAGCCCCAACCCCATGGGTGATTGTCGTAATTTGCTCCCTTAACGTCATCAATTTAACCTCTGGCAATAAAGTGCTGAAACATACTCCCTGTATCATCTCCCCATTCCCAATTGGCCACAATCCCAACACGATTAATATGCAGGGGTTTAATATTCGGATAAATATCGGTCAACGCCCGATATAGCAATGGTTCATCGTTGATAAAAACGATGTAGCGCCCCCCATCAAACACCGCTCGAAATTGATGGGGAACTCCCCACTGAATCCGATTCCCCACATTGCTCCAGACCGCATCATAGAGTTCTTCAAAGCCATTGAGATGAAAGAAAGAAGAAACTGATGCACCATCGTAGACATCGTCGAGCCAGTTGGCGATCAAGATGTAGTTGTCCCTATCCTGCCAAAAAATTAGACCGCCACGGCCCTTCTGCCCCTGCCAACGGTGATTTCCTGGAGGTGTAATGTTGACCTGTAGATCGGCAAACTCCGGGTTCTGCCAGGCCACGGTGTAAGCTGTACGGCCAGGATTAGGAGCGGCAACACTAGCCTGAACAGTGGCGGTTCCGGTTCCCGTGAGTTTGATTGTCCCAGAACCCAGTTCTCTACGCCAGATAGCGTCAGGGATTCGCCCCCCGTGATGCTATGGCCCTCCAGATCCCCAGGTTCTCCAGTAAAATCCTCCAGGATAGCTATCGGCATTTCCCCAGGTATCCAGGGCGATCCCAGATTGAGCTCCGGAGGCAGCGGGATCTGGCGAGGATGCACTTCAAAATCCTGAAACAATAAATCAGGATCGGGCTTGACGGTTGCCAGACCAACCCCGGTAGCATCTTGAAATCGAGGCTCAATAAACCATTTATTAAATAGCAACCGACCGTTTAGGTAGAGGCTAAAAGTATGACCTTCATCCAAAATTTGTAGAGAGTTCAACTGATCAGGCAGCAAGAACCACAATTCACTGGCTGCCACCACTCGCCAGCAATCCCCAACTTGAAGCCCTAAGCAACAGCGATCGCTCTCTGCCCAAAGGCACCAGAAATGGTGCTGATCCTGGATTCGCCACAGAAGTTTGACCCCGGCGACTTGAGCTGGAGTTCTCACTAGAACATGAATCAGCCCAGGAGGTTGAGCCAGCCTCGTTGTCGCCAGACTGTCGGCTTGGATAGCCCGAGTCCCTAGGGCAGTCCGTTCATAATGGCCGGATATCACCTGCCACTGACCGCCAACCTCCGCTAGATTTTCTGATAAATCTCCTGTTCCCCTGAGCCGATCCGCCATTTGGGCCGTACCATACCAGGTATTCAGGCCAGTCACCGGGGTGATTTGAGTGCCGTAAACCCGAGTATCTACTCGAAAGCCAAACTGCCCCAGGATACTTTGATAGACTCCGCCGTATAGGGGAGTATCCTGGTTAAAGGGATCAATCCCGAGGGGTCGCAGATTGGGATAGGCCGCCAGTCCTCTGGCATTGGGAACTGTAGCCCCGTAGTAGGCTGCCCCCCGTTCTCGTAGGATCACAACGTAGTAAATTTGTAGATTCTGTAATCCCTGAACTACTCGCAACATCTGCTTGCCAACTCTAGCCCAGAGTTCACCGTTCTTCGCCCCGGTAGCATGAATCACCAGGGTGTTTCCTGTTGTGATCGGGTCAAGGGGAACATCCTGGGAAAACCAGCCCACTGCCAGGTTTTCATCGAGCCGGGGCCACTTAAAATACCGGGAAAACTGAGCCGTTGCCTTGATCCACCAAACGACTCGCCGCCCCATCCAGTATTTTTGAAAACTGGCGATCCACGGCTTTAACCGGGGCCAGTCCCAGTATTCAGCCTGAGCTGCTCCCCGTAGCCATTGTTTGAACCGTTTACCCAGGGGCTCAAGCCGCTCAATCTGAGATGTATTATGGCCATTCAGCAGAAATACCGCCAGAGCCAGACCATTTTGACGTGTATAGGGGCCGTAGACAATGCCCTGCCGACCCCAACCAGGGTTGAGTAGGGGTTGAAATCGTAGGGCCTGATGGTCTATGGAAATCTGTCGTTCTACATCTCGACCTTGACGGCAAACTCCAGTCGGACTGAAACTACCAATTACCTGACCCGGCACACGGGCATCCTCGTAGAAGTCTGCGATCGCAGACTCGGGAGACGTGATGGATTCAGGCTTTTCTCCCTTTGGATCAGATGCAGTTAACATGAAAAAGTTGAATAACGATAGAACAATTCACGGGGTTGCAGAAAGCACTTTAAAAATTCCCCCCCCGAAACATCCTTCAGGGTCAACCATTGGGCATGGGGAATCAGGCGAGTCATTTGGGATTGATGCTGCCATAGGGCCAGACGTTTTTGCTCCAGGACATCCGTAATTTGCACTGAGCAATTAAAGGTTTTGAGCAATGCCAGATCAGCCCTGAGACTGGCTTTCAGGCTGGTCTTCAAGCTAGTTCTCAAATCAAGTAATGTCTGGAAGAAATTTTGCTCTGAATCTATCCAAGCTCCATCTGAACCTGCCCAGGGCCAATGATTCCAGAACCAAACTGGATACTCGTAAACCGTCACAGCCCGTCCTAATTGGTGCAGGGCTTCGCTTACAACCTGATAGGTGGCATCGTGGTCAGGAATGCCATCCCGACGATAGGGAATGAAGACTTCCTGAGGGTTTTGACCCTGAAGGATCTCTGTGACGGCGGCCACTGCATCCGGTTGACGTTGAGCCAGAGTCCCATCTCGAATCTCTAAAAACATCAGATCCGAGAGGGATAGTCCCAGAATATGGGCGGCAGAGATTGCTTCTTGAGTCCGAATCGACTTGAGACGTTCTGGTGCCACAAACTGAGCATGGGACTGGCTACCATCGGTCATGAATACCAATTTCAGGTCAGCCCCCGCCCGTTTTTTCTGAATGATCGTTCCGCCACATCCCAGGGTTTCATCATCTGGATGGGGAGCAAAAACCAGGGCCGAATTCCCCCAATTTTCAGGATGGTAGGGCTGGGTAGTCTGGTAAATCAGGCCACGCAGTAAGGAACGAACAGGGTTAGCGACCCAAGGCCGGGAAGTCGAACTGACCTGTCTTTGTACCGGCTGAGAATCTGGAGTGGAGGATCCAGCAGCGGGCTCCAAGAGCTGACAATACGCCTGTAACAAGGTTGCCGCCACAGTATCAAAAGAAAACGGGCGATCGCCCGTTGACAGCCCTGTCTCCCCATCTCCGCCAGACAATCTTCATGGGCTAGCAGTTCCAAAATGGCCTGGGCTAGGGCTGTAGCATTGCCCCTTTCCACCAGCATTCCGGTTTTTCCGGACTCAACCAGTTCTGGAAATGCTCCCCCTGCTGTTGCCAGCACCGGCAACCCGGCAACCATGGCTTCAGCAATCGGCATCCCAAAGGCTTCATGACACACCGAAGGAAAAACAAATAAATCGGCTTGATGGTAGAAGCTAGCAATTCTAGCTGGAGGAACTCCCCCCCAAAATGAAACCGCATTCCCAGAATGACTGAGGGGATTGAGTTCAGCAACTTGCTGTTTCAAGTGAGCTTGCCAATCTTTCTCTCCATAGAAAATCGCCAACTCTGCTACCTTGGGATCGCTGCTTAATGCCACTAAATATTTATGGGGTAAGGCATTGATGGGCCCGACAACATCCAGCTTGGTATCCGGATATTTGGCTAGAACTTGTCGAAATGCTTCGAGTAAAATATGGTTGCCTTTTTCAGGAGAAACCCGACCAACATAGAGCAGCCTTTTTCCAGAATTTCCAGAGTTCTTAGACTTTTCAAACTTTTCAGAATCCTTGAGGATTGGAACTAAACCTGAAAGTAAGCGATCACTATTCACCCCGTTGTAAATGACTTGACAGCGCTCTACCAATTGAGGAAACCGTTGACGAATCCCATCAGCAATGTATGCACTCGGACTCAGGATCAAATCAGCATCCCGAAGCCATTTTTCCAGGGATTCATAGTTGAGCTGGGTGAGCCATTCACAGTGCATGTGCAGGACAATTTTTGCCTGGGGATTCCAGCGACGAATCGTAGGAATAAATTGGGATAAATTATGCAGATGAACAATGTTACACTCTCGACGTTGTAAATCCTGGGCCACCTGGGAAATATAATATTGATAATAGGTACTAGCTGCAAACTCAGGTTGCCAGGTCGAGTTTAATTCTGCCGGTTTCTGGGTGGTCTTGAGGTCTTTCTGATCCCTAGCAACAGCAATATACTGATAGCGAACTCCATGATAAATTACCCCATGGGTTTCTGCTCCAGGAGCATAGACTGTAACCTCACAATCTATACTCAATCGCCGAACCAATTCCTCAGTTAAAATTCCAATTGAATCTATCGGTTGCGGGAATACTGTCATCACAAAGGGCTGACAAATAAAAGCAAGTTTTAATCGATCAGATTTCAGAGTTGGATGACACTTACGTTCTAGCCAGCAAAGTTTTTGATGGATTGCGGTTCTATGGGTATCTTGCTCTATCCAGGGTAAATTTAAGGCTGTTTGATACTGTTGAATTGCCCTAGCCAGCTTTCCCTGTTCCTCAAGGGCAATCCCTAAATTGTAATGAGTCATTCCCAATTCTGGCTGCAGTTGAATTGCCTGTTGATAGTAAGTAATGGCTGTTTTTAAATCTCCAGTTTTTTGTCGAGTCTGTACCCCCAGATTATTATTTAGAATGGCATATTCAGCTTGTTGCCTGAATGAAAGCTGACCCTTTTCATACAGAATATTTGCTAAATTGACCAAAACTTCAGAACAGTCAGGGTCGAGTTTCAGGGCCATTTGATAGCTTTCTATGGCTTCTTCTAGTCGGTTTTGTTGCTGTAAAACATAACCCAGATTATTATGAACAGCTACCAACTTAGGTTGGAGTTTGAGGACACTTTGATAGCATTCTGTGGCTTCAGAAAGCTGACCTTGAACCTGTAACAAATTTCCTAGACTAAACCAACCTTTGACCAGATCAGGCTGAAATTCCAAAGCTCTTTTAAATAATTTTTCAGCCTGTTGAAATTGCCCGGCCTGGTTGGCTAACACCCCTAAACCATGCAAGGCATCGGGTTGATAGGGATGATTCTTCAGAATCATCCGATAGGTTTGTTCAGCCTGTAGCAGACGATTGGATCGCTGATATTGGCTGGCAGTCTGGAGCGCTTCCTGAATTGTCGCCATCAAGTTCTCCTGGCTTGCAGTAGATTGATTACAAAGATTGACTATGATTGACTGTGACTGACTGTAAAAAAGAAAGTAATTAAACAGAGGATCAGAAAGACTTATTCAAGAGAGATTCAAGAGGCATGAAAATTTATCCAAATGTCAATATAAGGGCGATCAAATCCACTTCCCCCTGAAATAGACGAACAGGATTCATCTACTTGCTCCATATAAGCCAGGTCAGTAATGCGATTGGTTGGTGTATTTAGTTTGGAAGTTGAATTGGAAGCTGTGTTAGAAGAAGCACATTCTTTTACTCGGAGCTCGCTACGCTTATCCTTCATTAAGCGATTATAGGTACGATAGGGAATATAATGCAGGGGATTATATCCCATAAATTGTAGGAGTAAAACACAAGCCATAGAATACTTTCCTCCTAGAATTGCATCAATAATCTGTTCCAATTGCTCTTCACTCATGACATGACTGAATCTAGATGAGTTACCTTGATAGAATCGTTGACTTGTCATTGGAAAATACCTCCAAAAGATGTGTTTGAAATGATTGGAATTGAAAGAATCAATTTCAATTATTGAGATGTTTTTTGATCTCTAATCAGATTTATCAAACCCCTACAAACCCCCCTAAGCTTCCACAAAATCTATCTACTGCCTCCTCCTTCATTGAGCTGTCGAATTGGATCCAGAAAAATATCAATAATCCGACGGTTTCGGGTCACAATATCAACTTTTGCAGTTTGTCCTGGTTTGAATTTAACCATCTTTCCATCCTCCATAATGTAATCTTTGTCAAGCCGAATATCCAGGTAATAAACAGGTTGAGTATTTGGATTGGATGCCGCTCCGGGTTGGGGCTTGGTATCGGGAGAAATAGATTGAATAGTCCCTTCAATTGCCCCATACTCCTGATAGGAATAGGCATCAAACTTGATCTTGACTGGCATTCCTGCTTCTACAAAACCCGCTTCCTGACTGGGTAGTTTAGCGGAAAGAACTAACGGTGTATTGGCTGGAATAATCTCAGCAATGGTCTGTCCTGGTTGCACTACTTCCCCCGGATTTTTTACATTCAAAGAGGAAACCAGTCCACCAATTGGAGCATAGAGAAATCGATTTTCTAGCCGGGTTTGAGCCGCTTCAATTAGATTTTGAGTCTCAGTCAGTTCGGATTGCAGTCGGGTGACTTCAAGCTCAATTTGTTGAACTTTTTGTTGAGCTTCTAGCTGATCATTCTTCGCTTCTGCTTGTTTCTGGGTCAGTTCTACCGCCAATCGATCCGCCTCAGCCTGAAACTGTTTGAGCTCTTCTTGATATTGGGTTTGAGAACGCAGGCGATCGCGCAGTTGTTGTTCAGCCTGAAAAATTTGCTCCCGGGTGCTATTTTCCTGAGCAAGTTGCGCCTGCACAATGGCTTGCTGGCGATCGCGCATGGATTGTTCAGCCTGATAGAGGAGATCTTTAGAGAGGGCTCCCTCTTCCACCAACGGTTGCAGTCGATCCACCCGCTCCTGGGCGGCGGCTTTGTCTGTCTGCAATTGTTGCAATAAATTGTCCACCTGACCAGAGAGGGGTTCCAGGGTTTGGAGCCGGGCTTGGCTGGCTTGCATTTCAGTTTGCAGTCGCCTCAGAAGCTCCTGGTTCCCTGCCATTCGGGTTTTAACCTGATGAATGCTAGCCTCCTGGGCTTCAATCTGGGCTTGGGCGATCGCCCTTCGAGTTTGGGCTTCAGATTGCAGTTGTCCCAGGAGCCCTTGTTGCTGAGATAGTTCAATCCGCAGGGCGCTGAGGCGCTGTTGTAGGCGGTTGACCTCATTAAGGGCCAGTTGACTGTCCAGCTCTACAATAACTTGACCGGGTTTTACCCAGTTGCCCTCTTGAATCGCTATGCTGGAAATTTTTCCCATTTCCGTGGGATGGATTTCATAGGTATCGTTCTGGGGAATCAGCTCTCCCTGGGCTCGACTAATTTCATTCATGGTGCCTAGGTAAGCCCAGGTGATAAACGTAGCCGTGAATAGAATCCCCCCCAACATTACCCGCAACGGCAAAGAGGCTGGGGGTTGATCCAGCACGGCTTGCAAGGATGCAGACCATCGTTCAGCTTGGGCTTGAGAGGGAATGGGGGAGGGAAGAGGTTTGAGTTTGAAGGGTTGTTTTAATGGCAATACCTCTGAACTATTTGAAGTTACAGGCATGGAGCCATTGACTCCTCCGTAGATCTGGCTGGCTTCTATGGAGCTTGAAGATTGAATCGATAAATCATGGCAGTAATCTTGATCATAAAGCGGTGGGGTATTTGAGCCCTTGCTTGATTTTTTTAAACCGTGATTTAATCCCCTATTTGAACCATTTAAAGATGGCTTGGTAGAAGTGTGAGGTAAACTGCGTAAGGTCATGGTGAGATGGAAGACTAAAGGTTTACAGAAAGTTTGTAGATAGGGTTCAGAGCAACTGGTATTTTTCAGTCAAAAATCAAACTAAAAATCAAACCAAAAATCTACTAAAGATCAAGCTGTTGATGGGCCAGATGGTAATAAAGTTGTTTGGCGGCCATCAACTCGCTGTGGTTTCCCTGTTCAATCAGCACCCCTCGATCCAGCACCAGAATCCGATCTGCATACCGTACAGTTGACAGGCGATGGGCAATGATAAAGGTGGTTCGACCCCGTCTCACCTGTTCCAGGTTTTGTTGGAAGCGGCGCTCGCTCTCCGTATCCAAAGAACTGGTGGCTTCATCAAGAATCAGAATGGGGGGATAGCCCAGTAAGGCCCGGGCGATCGCCACCCGCTGGCGCTGTCCGCCGGACAAACTAGATCCCCGTTCCCCAACTTTGGTGTTGTATCCCAGGGGAAAAGACTGGATAAAAGCATGGGCTTCTGCCAGCTTCGCCGCCTCTACAACATCTTCAAGGGTATATTCTTCCCGGTAGAGAGCGATATTTTCAGCAATCGTGCCAGAGAATAGAAAACATTCCTGAGGGACAACTCCCATGCGACTCCGCAACGAAGGCGGGGACAGATGACGGACATCATGATCATCGACCCAAATCCGACCTTGAGTCGGGTGATAGAGTCCCTGAATTAACTTGACGAGGGTACTTTTACCCGAACCACTGCGGCCCACAATGGCGATGGTCTCTCCGGCTTTTACCTCGAAGGATAAATTTTGCAGGGTATTGGTTTCGGCTTCTTCACTATAGCGAAAGGTGACATTATCAAACCGTACATTTCCCTGGACTGAGGCCAGCACCAGCAAGGGTTCCTGGGGTTTTTCCTCCGGTTCGGTCTCAAATACATCGTTCAAACGCTCCACGGAGATAAAGATCTCCTGCAACTCATCCCACAGATCCGCCAGGGCTAGAACCGGACTAATGATGTAACCTTTCATCATATTGAATGCCACATACTGACCAATGGTGAGCTGATCCTGAATCACCAAACTGGCCCCGTACCACATCAACAACGTACCGCCGATGGAATTTACTAGACCATTGATCACCCCAATATTGATCACCAGCTTTTGACCCTTGAACCGAATATTTAGTTGTTGAGTCAACAAGTCTTCCCAGCGCCAGCGGAGTTCCTGTTCGGCGGCAACGGCCTTGATCGTACCGACTCCGGTCATCATTTCCACCAGGGAAGAGTTCTGATCGGCGGCGGCTTTGAAGTTTTCCCGAGAGAGTTTCCGTAACAGGGGAGTGGCAATCAGGGTCATGATCACAATCGGCGGAATCAAACACAGCACCAACAGAGTTAACCGCCAGTTGTAGTACAACATCAACCCCAAATAGATGAAACCAGTGACAAAGTTCAACCACGACAGCATCACCTGCCCGATCAGAAACCGTTGAATCTTTTGATTCTCCTGCACCCGGGTGATAATATCTCCCACCCGGCGGGTCTCAAAAAACCTCAAGGGCAAACTCAGGGCATGTTGAATGAAACCCCCTACCATGGTCAGATCCAGGCGGTTGGAGAAGTAGGCCAGCAGGTAAGTTCTGACTGACCCCAGGGCCATTCCCCAGATACCGAACAAGAAAGCCCCCAGAATAAACACATTCAGAGTAGTCTGATTCTTGGTAACGACAATCTGGTCAATGATAATTTGGGTAAACAGGGGACTGACCAACCCGAAGATCTGGATCAGAATTGAAGCCAGAATAATTTGCAGCCCAATAAATCGATAGGGCCAAAGCAGATTGACAAACTGAGTCAGGGAGCGCTTTTCGTTAGGGGTTTCATACAGTCGTTCTGTGGGATCAAGCAGCAACCCATAGCCCGTCCAATGATCTAGAAAATCATCCCGGGGGAGGACACGCTTTCCCAGGGCCGGATCCGCCACCAGTACCCGCTTCCCCCGGATCCAGTAAACCACTACATAGTGATTTCCCTGCCAGTGGGCAATCCAGGGGTGTTTTTGCTCCTCCAGGCGACCAATACTGGCCCGAATCGGTCGAGCCTGATAGCCCAAGAACTCAGCGGATTTTGTCAACCCTTTGAGAGAGGTACCCTCGCGCCCAACATTGGCGATTTTGCGGAGGGAATTGATGCCAAAGTACTTACCCCAATAGCGGCTGATCATGGCCAGGCAAGCCACCCCACAGTCTGAGGAACTTTGCTGTTCCACCAGGGGATAGCGCTTCCAAAATCCCTGGAGTCGTTTATTCTTACGGGGTTTGGGAAAATGCAGGATTGTGGGTTCTGCAGAACCTTGGTCTTTAATGTTGGAAGTGGGCAGATCGCAAATTCGAGCTCGACGATTTTGAGCCTGATCCCGGGGTTTAGGCGTTTGAACTGGAAGCAATCCCAGCGATCGCCGGAATTCTGTTGTTTTTGCAGCGGCAGGGGGTAAATGGCTCACCCGATGCCACTCTTCAGGGGACAGTTGATACACCATCAGCTCAGTTTGAGCAACCCAGGTGGAATCAACCGCGTCTGGATAGCCCCAACTCTCTCCCCGGGTAGATGTTTCCACGCCAGCAATTTTCCCGGTCTGCAACCAGTAACGTCCTTCATTTGATGGAGTGGCTTGGGCAAGGGATATCCCTGCTGTAATTCGCCGTTCTAGCAGGGCGGGTAGAAGTTCCTGAAGAATATGGCTAGGATAACCCCGCAACTCGGTCTGGGTTTTGAAGAAGATGAGCTGCTGCCGTTTCTGGGTCAGGGTTTGCAGATGAGCCTCTAGGTTGGGAACCTGATCAAACCACATTGGTAACTGAGCGGGGGAAATTGCCACAACCTCAACGTCACTAGCGGCGATCGCCGAGTAAGTCAGGGTTTGAGCAGAACTCCAGCGGGCATCTCCCCCAAAGAATTCACCGCTTTCCAGAACCAGGACGGAGACTGACCGCTTCCCCGCCGGATCAAAGCTGAGTAAACGAACTCGACCTCGACTGATCAGATAAATTGGTTCATCTGACCGGAGTTGAGCGTTGTCAAAGATACCATCCCCCAACTCATATTGAATCACCTCCAAGTGCTGAGCAAGGTGATTGGCGGCGGCTGATTCTATTGCGAAGGGAGCGAGAAGATCTTGAAGGGCAGAAGCATCAACTGACTGTTCAGCAGCAAAAACACCTACCCCAGGATCGATTCTGGAGCTAAAACTCACCATAACCTCTAAACGCTATAAACTAGCTATAAATTAAAAGCGATTCAATTGTGCTGTGTAACCTAGAGGGATTTTGCCTCAATTCCAGGAGCAGCAAGCTGACTGAGACCTCAGTCTTCAAGTATCTAGCCCAAGTATAAACTGCCGATCAGGTCACATTACACGATGCACTAAACTTGCAAACAAATTCTTACAAAATCCTACTTTCACAAAATTTAAATCATATCTAAACCCTGAAAGTTTAACCATGATTTGCAAGTATGAAACATTCAGAATTGGGCTCGTTATCAAGCCATGACTGATGAATAACTTTTATCTTTCGCCAGTACACTTTTACGAATTTGCAAGTATGAACCTACAAATCAAAAAATCTGCCTTGGTTAAGGTAACTTTCATAAATTTACCTTTGTAAATCCAGCTTTAAAGCGTTAGTTCTCAAAAGAGTCAAAAGATTAAAAAGTTATGGTTTCAAGCTCAATCTTGAAACTCAACCCACTTGAAGATCGGGTATCGCCACATAGAGTAAGAGAATCTGTACCGAAATGAAAGATTGAAATCGAATCCAAAATTTGTAGACGGAAGATGCACTATCATGATGAAAACCTCATAAAGATACTGTAACCTGCTAGAAACTGCTCCCAGAAATTACTTCAGAAACAATCTCAGACATTACAGAGTACTCTTACAACAACTAACTTCACCAAAGAATGCCTGTCAATCCTGTCTGCAAAAAGTTTTCAGCACTCAGCTTATTCATGAAATGCTATAGAAACAATTTACAACAACACCTCAATTCCCCGTAAAATTATAAACTCAAGCATTCTTTATTTGAGGTTATGCAAAGAGCATAACGGTTCAATCTGTCACCCTCAAGATAACTCGAGTATTAGCTTGACTGTTGTTTGACTGGCTACTTGGGTTCCATATCGCTTGGTGACTAAGTAGTATGAGAACGTGAGTATAACCATCTTGGTTCAACGAACTCCATGCACAAGCGAAATATACATTCTGTTCAATTGACTACTAGAATCCCATACTGTCTAAGAAATGTCTAGATAGTTTTCGCAACCTTTACCAAATCTTTAAAAAAGTCTTACACCTTTACTAAATCTTTAAAAAGTTTTGTAAAACCCCTGGCAAAGTCCTTAGAAAAGAGAACCTTAATACCATTAAGCAAAACGGGCTATGGAAGTGCTAGCCATGGCTGTCCCAGACACTTTTAACTTCCCCTGCTCTTGAGAATTAGAAGGGCTGTGAAATGATGTAGTAACTACTTTTAAGGGGGCTTACCCCTCATTGTACCAACTGAAAAATGATAAAGTCCATAGAATGTATAGATTAGACGGAGAGTTTGGAAGGCTGACATTCTATCTGAATCTGCCCTGATTTCTGTTGCAGTTCTAACTGCAATGCCCATAACTTACCCAAAGCCAATTTTATCAAGTCTCTCTGATCAATAACTGCCAAAATGGCAGTTTTTTACTCAACCTTAAGTCTACTCATTCTTCAAATCGGGGCCGATCACAGAGAGGTAGGGTTCCCGATCCAAGTAACGGCAGGCAGCACCATGGGCTTGTTCAGGGGTGACTTGAGCGATCGCAGTCTGAAAAAGGGTATCAAATTCTAATCCCAGTCCTAAAATTTCGTACCATCCATAAATTTGGGCCAGTTGACCGTTGGTTTGCTTGCCCAAGGCATATTGACCCAACAATTTGTTCTTGGCAATTTGTAGCTCATTTTCACTCAGGGGGGCAGCGACTAATCGCTCAATCTCCGTCCGTAAACCCTCCGTGGCGATCTCCGTATTTTCTGGGGCAGTGCCGATATAGACCACAAACTGAGATTCATCTAATCGGGTGGGATAGAAGGCAGAAACATCGTAAGCCAGACCCCGTTTCTCCCGCAATTCGACAAATAACCGACTGGATAAGCCATTGCCCAGATAGGTGCTCAGAAGCTTGAGAGCCAGATAGTCGGGATCATATACTGCACTGGCTAGATATCCCAACATGATCACAGATTGTTGAGTTGGTCGAGCCGTTGTGGCAGTTTGGGGATTGGTCTTGATCGCCGGAACCTCGAGTTGGGGGAGGGTTGTTTCTGGGATTGCCCAGTCACCAAATACTCGCTGAACCATTTCTGCAGCCAGATCGGGGGTGATTCGACCGGCAATCGACAACACCAGATTGTCAGGTCGAAAATAGGTCTGATGGAAGGTTTGAAGGTCAGCCCGACTCAGTTGAGCCATGGTTTCCTCAGTACCCAGGCTAGAGAGGGCATAGGGATGATCCTGATACATGATCTGGCGCAACTGATCGAAGGCAATGGCAAAGGGTTGCTCCTGTTGAGAACGAATCCCCTGGATTGTAATCCGCCGTTCCAGCTCAATTTCTGTTTCCGGAAAGAGGGCGATCGCAATAATTCTGCGGCCAAACCAAGAATTTCTCCAAAGTCTGCGGAGACCGTTTTTAAGCTGATCAAAAAATAGTCATTGGTGGTGTCTGCACTCAACCGCGCCCCAATAGATTCAATCCGTTCCGCAATTTCTAAAGAGGAGAATTGCTCAGTACCCTTGGTGATTACAGTGGAGAGCAAATGGGATAATCCAGCCTGTGCACGGGCTTCCCAACGACTTCCAGTTCGAAAAAATAGCCGGGCAGCGATGATATCTGCGGCTGGATTTTCAGTTACCAACAGCACCAAGCCATTGGGCAGGACTTGACGATGAACCTGTTGATGAAGGGTGAATTGATTTAAAGTTTGGGTCACAGTGAGGTCGGTTGATTTCAAGGACGGATTATCAGGTTTTAACACAGTTCCTCGATTTTAATTCGATTTTAATCAGTCAATCTTCTCACCGCTGAGAATGAACATGGGATTGATGGCTTCAAAGGTTTGATGGTTACCCCGTCGTTCTAGTCGGTTAACGGAAGACTGCACCACTTCTACATTCCTCACCTGCAATTCTGAAAAGCCCTCAGAGATACTATAGAGACTTTCCAGGTTGGAAGCGGTTGCCACAATTCGTCCCCCGGGTTGCAACCGTTGCCACACCGCTTTCAGGATTACCTTAATCTCCTTGCCCCCCTCTAAACAAACCCGATGGGGAGTATCGGGCAAATCGGTCAGACATTCAGGGGCACTGCCTTCGATCACTTCAACATTTTTGACCTCAAAGCGATCGCAATTTTTGCGAATCAGAGTCGCCACATCCATATCCCGTTCCACGGCAACAATCCGCCCCGGGGCAGAGCAACCCGGTTTCAACTGGAATTGTGCCTGTCCCTGCCCCAATATCCCAAACTATCGAATCGGATTGCAATCTCAGGCATGAAATCAACAGTAATCTGACTTCCCGTTTGCTCAGGGGAATACCAGGAAGCCGTTCAAACAAGTTATCCGGGATCCCAGGAGTCACATAGGGCCAGAGTTTAGAAACCATAACTAGGAATTCAGAATAGAGGACTGGAATTAGCTGAATGATCTGTCCATAGCAATCCCAGGATGGGTCAAATCAAAAAGTTAAGCTTTTCTTAGTTTACGATGGATCAGGGGTTGATTAAGATAGAAGACTATGACTTAAGTGACCCCCGCCTCAACCCTGATTGGATTGATAGGATGAAACATTATTATTATTATTTCGACTATTCATTAAACAATACTCCGGACAGACTTAGGAGTTGATGGCTCCGTACTGGCGTATCCGTTCAAGGGGTCTTGGAGAATTTGAGGAAAATGTCAGATGCTGTTAGGGTAACGGGATGAGCAAGAACAAGCCCAAAGCAATCAACGAGATTAGCCAATCGGATTGGGAGAAGACCCCAGAAAGTGTAAAGCGATTGGTATCCAACTTGGTTGAGCGAATAGAGAGACTCGAACAGCAGTATGAAGAATTGAAGGCAGAGAATCAAGAGCTGAAGGCGGAGAATCAATTGCTGAAGGAGCGGTTGAAGCAGAACAGCAAGAACTCATCAAAGCCCCCATCGC
>JAAURB010000103.1 GCA_012033335.1 Oscillatoriales cyanobacterium RM2_1_1 | reverse complement strand
TAAAGGGGGCAGTGCCCCCTTCCTGGGGCACTGCCCCAGACCCCCTTCTATTTGATAATTAATTACAACCATCTACTTAACAGAACGATCTCATGTTGATAGCCTTCCGAAGTAGGGCCTCGAAACAAATAAAGCTGACGATGATTCACATCCAATACCCAATAGTCACCGATACCTGCCCTGGCATAATCTCGAGCTTTTAACTCTCGATCTGTTTTGAGGGTAGAATCAGCAACCTCAATAATTAGATAAATATCCGCAGCGGTGGGATGATGTTCTGCATAGTCATTGGCTTCAGGGCGAACAACAGCGATATCCGGTTCGGGTTCAGAATAGTCGCCGAGTTGAATAGGAAGCTGAGTTTGGACTAAGCCCTGCTCACCCAACGCTTTTTCTAACAAGCGACGGGTGCGACGAATAGCAGAAGAATGGGGCGCACCTTGAGGAGTCATGGTGCTAATAACCTGGCCAGAAATGAGTTCGACCGCTTCCTCGGGTTGGAGAATTCCTGCCGCCGCCATCTGATGATAGTCCCTGACTGTCCACATTCGCAGGATAGTTTCTGTTTTGGACGTGAGGGGTGGCATCAGATCTGACTCCCTTTTACCTGAGATTAACTCCTTTGGCTTAGATAGGGGCACTCCGCCCCCATCTAAGCCTTAATTCAATCTAACCATTGGCCAGGGCATATTCACTGAGGGATTCTCCCTGATCCTCGCCGGGGAGAATTTTGACTCCCTCCGCTTCAGTCCAGTCTACCAGGGCATGTTCCCCCTGCTTGAGCTGTCCCGACAACATGGCCTCTGCCAGGGAATCTTCCAACAGATTCATAATCGCCCGGCGCATCGGCCTTGCCCCGTAACTGGGATCGTAACCCACTTCTGCCAGATGTTCTTTGAAGCGATCGCTCACGGTCAGACGAATTTCCCGTTCTGCTAACCGCTTAAACACCTCTTTGAGCATGATTTCGGCGATCTCTTTGATTTCATCCCGCTGTAACCGCTTGAAGACAATAATTTCATCAATCCGGTTGAGGAACTCGGGTCGGAAGTAATTTTTCAGTTCCTCATTCACCAAGTTGCGGATGCGGTTGTACTCCGTATCTTCGCCGAGGGCAGCAAATTCAAAGCCAATTCCACCGCCCCCTTTCTCAATCACCTTGGAGCCAATATTCGAGGTCATGATGATCAATGTATTCTTGAAACTGACCACCCGGCCTTTAGAATCAGTCAGGCGACCATCTTCGAGAATTTGCAGCAGGGTATTGAAGACATCGGGGTGAGCTTTTTCGATCTCATCAAATAGCACCACGGTGTAGGGCCGTCGCCGCACCGCTTCTGTTAACTGTCCGCCCTCGTCGTAGCCTACATATCCTGGAGGGGAGCCGATCAGCTTGGAAACCGTATGACGCTCCATAAACTCGGACATATCCAACCGGATCATCGCCTCTTCAGACCCAAAGAAATAAGCCGCCAGAGCCTTCGTTAGCTCCGTTTTGCCGACCCCAGTGGGGCCAGAGAAAATAAAGCTAGCAATCGGTCGATCAGGATTTTTTAACCCGACCCTGGCCCGACGAATGGCCCGAGAAACAGCAGTTACGGCTTCTTCCTGACCAATTAACCGTTGATGCAAAGTGTCCTCCATCTGCATCAATTTCTCGGACTCAGACTCCGTCAGTTTTGTCACCGGAATCCCTGTCCAAGCCCCTAGAATATCCGCAATGTCTTCTTCAGTCACAATCAGTTGTCGATTGGAGTCTGCTTTCCCCTCCCCTGACTGGTCTGCAATTTGCTCTCGCAGTTCGATTTCCTGATCTCGCAACTGCCCGGCCCTTTCAAAATCCTGAGCTTTGACTGCCGCATCCTTATCCTGAACAATTTTTGGCAATTGCTGCTTGAGCTCTCGCAGTTCAGGGGAGGACTTGGAGTTCTGTACCCTCACCCGAGACCCGGCTTCATCGATCAGGTCAATGGCTTTGTCCGGCAAGAACCGATCCGAGATATATCGATCCGAAAGGGTGGCGGCGGCGTACAAAGCCTGGTCAGAAATGGTCAGTCTGTGGTGGGCTTCATAGGCTGAGCGCAGACCAAACAGAATTTCTACCGTATCTTCAACGCTGGGTTCCCCCACCATGACAGGCTGAAAACGCCGTTCTAGAGCCGCATCTCGCTCAATGTGTTTGCGGTATTCGTCGAGGGTTGTGGCCCCCAAACATTGCAGTTCCCCTCGGGCTAGGGCCGGTTTCAGCATATTGGCCGCATCCATGCTACCCTCAATGGCTCCAGCACCGACCAGGGTATGAATTTCATCAATCATCAAGATGATATTGCCCGAGACTTTTACCTCCTCGACAATCTTTTTCAAGCGCTCCTCAAACTCCCCCCGAAAACGGGTTCCGGCAATTAATGACCCAATGTCTAAGCTGAAGACTTGCTTGTCCTCGAGCAGATCAGGGACATTGCCATTGACAATGCGCTGGGCTAGACCTTCGGCTATCGCCGTTTTGCCCACCCCCGGTTCCCCCACCAATACCGGATTATTCTTGGTTCGACGACCTAGGATCTGGATCACCCGTTCAATTTCTTTTTCCCGTCCTACGACCGGATCCAGATTGCCCTCGGCAGCGCGCTGGGTTAAATTCGTACCAAACTCATTCAGGGTAACGGCTTTCTTGTTGCTACTGCCGCTGCGACCGCCACCGGATGCCACCGAAGCGGTCTCCTCTCCCAGGGACTTGATGACCTCAGTTCGAAGTCGGGCCCGATCAATATCAAAGTTATCCAGAACCTTGGCGGCTACGCCTTCTTCATCCTGCAATAATCCCAGCAGGAGATGTTCTGGGCCAATGTAATTGGTTCCCAGTTGGCGGGCTTCTTTGAGGGACGCTTCAAAAACCCGCTTCACCCGAGGGGTAAAGGGAATCTCCACCGGCATAAATCCGGAACCCCGACCAATAATGGATTCAACCTCGTTACGAGCATCTTCCAGGGTAATGCCTTTGTCCGAGAGTAAACGGGCTGCAACACTTGTGCCTTCGCCAATCAACCCCAATAGAATCTGCTCTGTGCCCACAAAGTTGTGACCCAGTCGCCGAGCCTCCTCCTGAGATAACATCACAACTTTGATCGCTTTATCCGAAAAATATTCAAACATGGTGACCTTCTACCTCGTCAACTTAGCTGTTTAACCTAGCCACCCCTTCAGTGCGATTTGCACTTTGAACCAAGAGATGTAAACTTTTGTATACTTGTTACTACTAACTATACTGTTATTTTACTGTGGAACGCAGTGAGGAGAGCCGTAATCTACGGGACGGTTGCGATCATCCTCCGGGTCAAGCAGCAAACAGCCTGACACAGCAATCTTTTTCAAATCTTGAGCCACAAATTCAAAGTGTTCTCTGGAATGGTCTCTGGACAGATTGATGACTCCCGACAGAGCCCGTCAAACATGAAATGGGACGGAGCAGCTCTGAGGGGTTCGCCCTGGAGGTTTAATTGAGTTCAAATCCCCTGGAACCCATTCTGGACTGGTTCACCCGACAATACTGGCAACCCCTGAGTTTTCAAGTCCAGACCTGGGAGGCATATCTTCAGGGGAAGAGTGGGTTAATTCAAGTCCCAACCGGTTCGGGCAAGACCTATGGGGCGGTGATGGGGCCAATCGCTCGAATGTTGCAGGCTGCGGGTTCAGGGGGCAACGGTTCTAACTCAGGGTTAAGGCTGCTCTACATTACTCCCCTGCGGGCCTTATCGCGGGATATTGAAGCCGCCATTCGGAGACCAATTCAGGAAATGGGCTGGAGCCTACGGGTAGAGTCTCGTACGGGGGATACCCGTTCTTCGGTGAAAGCCCGACAGTTAAAAAAATTACCCGAGATTCTGATTACTACCCCGGAATCCCTCTCGGTAATGCTGTCCTACACCGATACGGCAAAACGGTTTTCTACCTTGCAAACTGTGATTCTGGATGAATGGCATGAACTCCTCAGCACCAAGCGGGGAACCCAAACCGAACTCTGTCTGGCCCATCTGCGCCAGATTCAGCCCCAACTCCAAACCTGGGCCATCTCAGCCACCCTGGGAAATGTTGAGGAAGCTGCCCAAACTGCCGTAGGAATGGGCTGTAACCCGGTGATCATTCAATCAACCCTGAATCGCCAGACCCAAATTCGGAGTATTTTGCCGGAGTCTGTAGATAGTTTTCCTTGGGCCGGACATCTGGGCCTGAGAATGTTCGAGTCCCTGGTGGAGGCCCTAGAGATTGAGGTCTCAACCCTGATCTTTACCAATACCCGTTCCCAGTCAGAACGCTGGTATCAAGCCCTCACCTTTGCCCTCCCTGAACATCACGACAGGATTGCCCTGCATCATGGTTCCATTGCAGTTCAGGAGCGACAGGAGATTGAAGCGGGAGTCAAAACCGGGGCGATCAAATGGGTGGTCTGTACCTCTTCCCTGGACTTAGGGGTTGATTTTCAGCCCGTCGAACGGGTTGTGCAAATCGGCAGTGCTAAAAATTTGGCCCGACTATTGCAACGGGCTGGACGTTCTGCCCATGTGCCGGGGGGAACCGCTGAGATCTTGTTCTTGCCGACGAATGCCCTGGAGTTATTAGAAATCTCAGCGTTTCGGCGGGGGTTAGAGGCGGGGGCAATTGAGTCTCGTTATCCCCTGGACAAACCCTATGATGTTCTGGTGCAGCATTTTGTCACCCTGGCTTGTGGGGATGGATTTAGTGCTGAGAATGCTTTGAAGACGATTAAGAGTACGATTGCTTATCAGAAATTAACCCCAGGTGAATTGGACTGGATCTTGCACTTTCTCGAAAAAGGCGGTCAATGTCTCGGGGCCTATCCCAACTATCAAAAACTTAAATTAACCGAGGGGATTTATCGAATTTCGACTCCCCAACTGGCCCGAATGCACCGCCTAAATATTGGGACGATTACTTCTAATTCGGCCCTCAACCTGGTCTATACCAATCGCCAGAGAATTGGCATTGTTGAAGAAAGCTTTGTCTCTAAACTTAAAAAAGGGGATGTGTTTTTCTTTGGGGGTCGGCAGCTAGAATTTGTCATGGTTAAAGACATGGTTGTCTATGTCAGAAATACCCGCCGTACCTCAACTGTTACACCCATTTGGGGCGGCGGCAAACTGGCCATTTCTGATACCCTCAGTCACCATTTGAGACAAGAAATTGATCGGGCTGTTAGCTCCTCTGAATTGAACCGGGAGCTAACCTGCATTCAGCCCATTCTCCAAGCCCAAAGCCGAATTTCCCATTTACCAAAATCTACTGAGCTCCTAATTGAAACCTGCAAAACCCGTGAAGGTCAACATTTGTATGTCTATCCTTTTGCCGGTCGGTTTGTTCATGAAGGCTTAGGATTTCTCTGGGGTTACTATTTTGCAGCTCAAAAAACTGCCACCTTTACCATCTCTGCCAATGACTATGGATATGAGATCCTGGGCCCAAAAGACTATCCCTTTCAATCCCTGTTCTCCCCTGATTTTTTTAATCCAGAAAATCTAACGGAACAGATTAAAACCGGCCTAAATATTTCCGAACTCACCCAACGGCGGTTTCGTGAGATTGCTCAGGTGGCCGGTTTGGTCTTCAAGGGTTATCCCTCTTCCCGTAAAACCTCAGGACAATTGCAAGTGAGTTCCTCCCTGCTTTATGAGGTGTTTGCTCAGTATGAACCCGGAAATCTCCTGCTCCAGCAAGCGGAACAGGAAGTGATTCAACAGCAACTCGAAGCCCATCGTTTGGGGAAAACCCTAAGGCAAATGAATCAACTTTCTCTGATCTGGAAAAACCCCAACCGCCCTTCCTCCTTCGCCTTTCCCCTGCTGATCGAACGGCTGAGTTCCCGACTCTCCAATGAAAGTTTGTTAGAGCGAATTGAGCGTTTGAAGCAACAGTGGGAGGATCAATCCTGAAGTTAACCCGGCCAAACCTCCTTCAAATGGGTTCCAAGTTCTGGGTAGCTGGAGCGTGCAGGACTTGACCCTGGGGAGCAAACCGGGCCCCATGACAGGGACAATCCCAGCTCTTTTCGGCGTTATTCCAGGCCACAATACATCCCAAGTGGCTACAAACGGCGGAGACTTGATGGAGGACTCCCTGATCATCCCGGGAGGCGGCTATTTGTTTGCCCTTGGCCATAATCACTTTGCCTTCCCCCATCCCAATCTGGTCGGCAGATTCTGTGATACCTTTGAGGCGATCGCCAACCCAATGAACCCCCACATCCAGGTTTTGCTTAAGGGATTCCTTGGAGATGAACGGAGTGGGACGGGTGGCATCATAAAGGTCTGCCCAGGGATTCTCAATTCCCAAGATCAGGTCAGACAATAGCATGGCAGCCATAATTGACTTGCTCATCCCCCACAAACTAAAACCCGTTGCCACATAAGTATGATTGCTCATGGGAGTCAACTTGCCAATATAGGGTAATTGATCAAAAGACACCAGATCTTGAGTTGACCAGCGATAGGCGACTTCCTCCACTCCGAAGTAAGTTTGAGCATATTGAGCCAACTTCTCAAACTTCTCCTCGGTATTTGAGATTCCACCCACTTTATGGCCCCCTCCACCAATCAATAGTAGGGTTTTATCCTGATGGGGAGCGGTGCGAATCGAATGATAGTCTTTTCCCACCCCGATAAACATGCCCTGGGGATCCTGGGCAGGATCAATCCAGGCTCCGATCAAGTAAGAACGTTTGGCGTAGGCTTTGGCAAAGAACAGTCCCTGATCCAGAATGGGAGCGTTGGTGGCGACAATCACATCCCCGGCGGTCACCGTGCAACCATTGGCAACGGTAACCCGGCAGGGTTGTTCCCCAGTAACCTTTTGAACCCGAGTTTGCTCAAAGACAAAGCTACCCTCTCCCTGAATCTTTGCCGCTAAATTGAGGATGAACTTGCGGGGATGAAATTGCGCTTGGTTTTCAAATTTAACGGCTCCGGCAATCTCAAAGGGCAGCCCTATTTCTTGAACAAATGAGGCAGGTAAACCCAGTTGGACAGCAGCTTCAACTTCCGCTTTAACCTGATCTAAATTTTCGATGAACCTGGCAAAACTAAAGGTATTCTTGCGCTCAAAGTCACAGTCAATTTGTTCTGATTTGACTAAATTAGCGAGTTTTTCAATGGCCGCTTGATTGGATTCGCCGTACAGACGAGCCTTTTCCTGACCAATATTTTTGAGTAAGTCTGCATAGATCAGTTGGTGGAGAGAAGTCACCTTCGCCGTTGTATGGCCTGACACTCCTGTCGCCACTTGATCTGCCTCTAAAACAGCAACGGTTTTGCCCGCCTGCTTTAGCAATTTAGCTACAACAACTCCGACTAATCCGGCCCCAACAATCGCAACATCTACTGAAATATCTTGAGTCAAAGGGGGATACTGGGATTCTAGGGTTGAGTCGATCCAAAATGATTGAGAGACTTCAGGAATATGACTAGTCATAGGGTTTTGATTGAGTTAAAGGAACAAGGAACTAAGCGATAAAAATACTTAACATCAAAACCGCTGACAGCGTTTCTCCTGCTGTTGAAGCACGGGAGCTAGTAACGCGGTGCGTTACTAGCTGTCAAATCCATACCTCACAGAATTGAAAATCGCTGAGTTGCTAGTCTTAAGTAAAGTACTAAACAAAGTAGTAAATTCATACAGCAGGTCAACTGCTGTTCCAGCGACAAAATCTATCTCAGATAAAAGAGATTTTTTCCCCTGACTGAACTACATACGGCTGAGCTGTTATCAACTGAAGCTGCCGCTGAGCTTTAATGGCTAAACTAATAAAGGATTCTATTTAAGATTTTGTCTGGACTGAACCTGAAGTTCATCTGTCTTTTTACAGAGATTCAGTCCGCTGAATTAGAAAGGTTTAGTAGTCGGTTGCTGTCCAACAAAGGGCAACCCAACAGCTTAAGTCCCGCTGTTGCCAGGGGGACTGAGGTAAACTGATAGAGATTGAGGTTGCGGCAATCTGATCGGCTAATCCGGCAAAGGTAAATGGGGGCGATCGCCAAACTGAGGAATCTGAACCGGTTGTTGGTTGAGCTTGTCTAGAATTAATTCCAGGGCTTTTTCCAGTTGGGGATCTTTTCCCTGGGCCCAATCCTGGGGTTGAATATCCAGCTCTAGATCCGGGTCAGTTCCGTAATTTTCTACCCGCCAGCCCACATCCTGGAACCAGAAAGAATATTCGGGCTGGGTCACCAGCGTCCCATCCGCCAGGGCATGGCGGGGGGAAATCCCAATTACTCCTCCCCAGGTGCGCTTACCAATCAAGGTTCCCAGGTTCATCAATTTAAAACAATGACTGAAGATATCCCCATCTGATCCGGCATTTTCATTGGTCAAGGCCACCATTGGGCCAACTGGGGCATCACTGGGGTAAGGTTCGGGATGACCCCAGCGAGGAATATCATAGCCAATCCGCTGCCGGGCCAATTTCTCCAGGAGTAATTGGGAGACGTGACCACCGCCGTTATAGCGAACATCAATGATCAAACCCTCCTTGTAGACCTCAGCCATGTAATAGCGGTGAAATTCTGCATAGCCCTTAGGCCCCATATCAGGGATATGCACATACCCTACCCGCCCCTGAGTCGCCTCCTGAACTCGACAATGATTGAATTCTACCCAGTCTCGATAGCGAGCCGACATCTCCTGCCTCAAGGTTTTTACCATGACGGTGCGGCTCTCCCCAGAGCTAGCGCTTTTGATTGTCAAAGCCACTTCCGTCCCTGCGTAATTCACCAGTAATTCCTCGGGGGAGCGGGTTTGGTTCAAGTGTTGACCCCCAATGGCCACTAGCCAATCCCCTGGTTGGATATTTAGACCCACCTGATTCAGAGGGGAGGTGGTTTTTTCATCCCAAGGATCGCCTTGGACAATCTGGTCAATCCCATAGGCACCTGTGGCCGGATCATAGCTGAACTCTGCCCCCAAAAAGCCAATTTTGTAATCGGGGGGATGGCGATAGTCTCCGCCAAATTCGTAGGCATGGGAGGTTCCCAGTTCCCCCTGCATTTCCCAGATCAAGTCTGAAAATTCTGAGCGGGTCGCCACCCGTTGCAGTAGGGGTTGATATCGATCCTTGACCCGATCCCAGTCCACCCCTGACATGTTTTCTGTCCAGAACTGCTCCCGCTGTAGCCGCCAGATCTCAGCAAACATTTGTTGCCATTCCAGGGAAGGAGTCAGGCAAACTCGAACCCGATTCAAATCCAGCCATCCGGTTTTACGGCTCGATTCGTTGTCATTGTCTTTTTTCTGATCTGCTTTGGATTTTAGGGTTTCCAGAGTTCCCACCCGAAGTTTACGTTTGGAGCGATAGATAATCGTTTCATGATCCTCTCCAACCTTGAAGTTAGATAGATTGCCGGCTACTTTTTCCCGCTTCTGTTCTTCCAAGTCATACACTTCTAAGATGGACTTGGACTCGGGCTCCATCTCGGCCCAATCATCTTCCAGGCTACCCTCAACTGCGATTGAACTGAATAGCACTTTGCCCTGTTTTAACCCGCGAATTTGCCGATAGATCCCTTCAGGAACGGGGAAGCGGACAATCCGCCGCTCCATACCATCGAGATCAATTTCAATCCGGGTCGGTTCTTTGTCACTTTCTAAAGAATTGTCTGAAGCACTTTCCAAAGAACTTTCCGCTGATTTTTCTTGAGTTTTAGAGTTACCATTCTTGTCCTTGGTCAAGGGTCTGGGTTGAGGGATAAAGGGGGAAGCAATGGCTTTGGTCAGGGGAATCAAATAGGGCCGCATTCCCTTGGGAAAGTTCAAATCAAAGTAGATCCGGTCATAGATAGGATTGAACTCTCGAGTAGAGAGAAAATAGAGAAACTTCCCCTCCGGGTCGAAGGCTGGGGTCGTATCCCAAAATCGCGGCGGTGTTACCCGATGAACCGTTCCAGAGGCGACCTGATACAGCTTAATCGAGGCGGTTTTCTGAGTCTCAGAGCAACCATAGGCTAGCCACTGCCCATCCGATGACCAGCTTACCCCTTGAATCCGATAGTATTCGCTGCGATCGCAAACCCGATATTCTCCCGTGGCTAGGTTTATCCAGATCAGTTCATGGCGGTGGTTCGTCAGGGCAACAGCGTCCTCCACGGGAGAGACCATCAGTAACACTACCCGTCCCAAATCCAGACCCGGAAACCGTTGAATCCCATCGGGATCCTCCGGGTGATGAATTTCCAGGCCCTCAACCCCCTCTCGATCCGTAACCGTGACTAGACGCTGACCATCCTTGAGCCAGCGAGTCAGGCGATAGCGCACCGCCTCAGGTTGGCCGATCTGAATGGGAGCTCCCTCCCAATTACCAAAGGTAAAACTTTGTCCTCGGGTTGTAATCACTGTGGAGTGACCCTGGGGATGGAGAGCATAGTCTTCCAGAAATTCAGCCGCTTTGACAAACTTCCGCTGCCGTTGAATCTGGGGGGAATGAAACTCAATTTCAATCTTCTGTTCAGCCCCCGATGCCGGATCAAACCAGGACAGATTGGCCCCCACTTGATAGATAATTCGGCGACCATCGGTGGTGGCATGACGGACGTAATATTCCCGATGGTAGGTATGTTGCTGTAAATCCTCCCCTTGAGCCGTAGAGGAGTAGAGATTGCCCACCCCCTCGTGATCGCTGATGAAATAAATTCTATCCCCAACCCAGAGGGGGGAAGCGAGATTCCCCTCAAGATGATTCAAAAACGGGTAAAATTCCCCTGTGCCAGCGGGATCAATCCACAAAACCCCAGCAGTTCCGCCCCGGTAGCGTTTCCACCGGGCAATATCTGCGGTATTGCGCCCCAGAATAATGCCGCCCTGGATCCCATAGGAAATATTGTGGGCTACACCCCAGGGCAAACGTTGTGGCGATCCCCCAGTGGGTTTGATGGTGTGGATCATAAATATCCGGCGAAAGGGTTGTCTGGCATTGCTGGCAAATAAAATAGATTGTCCATCCTGACCCCATCCCCATCCCACAACATTAACCTGGGCCCCTAGAAAAGTTAATCGTTGGGCAACTCCTCCAGCAGCAGGCATCGAATAAACTTCTCGATTTCCATCTTCCTCTCCGACAAATGCCAATTGGGTTCCGTCAGGGGAGAGCCAGGGAGTAGAAATTTCACCCAGATTGGCGGTCAGCCTCGTTGCCATCCCCCCCTGAAGGGCACGTGCCACAGGTCATCTTCACAGACAAAAACAACTTGATTTCCGTTGAGGGTAGGATGATGGTAATAGCCGATTTGTTGATGCAATTGATTCATACTGAGTGATAGATGAAACGATGCCCGATATCAAGTTAATTATGTAATTACGAAAATTAATTACTAATTACTCCGGCTCTCCCGGATGTGGGGTGTGAACCCTGACCAGTTTAACCCTTGAAATTAAAGTCAGCCCAGAGCTGCAAAAAACCTTAATGACATCAGCTTAATCTGCCACGCAATATTGAGAGGATGTTTGAACAGTCGGATTTACTCCCGATGTCCTGGGGTGGTGCCGCTCAAAACCCCGATAGAACCCATTTAACCCGTTTCAGAAATCATTTCTGATTGCTGCTTCGTATGTTATGCAACTGAACCCTCCAGAAATCTCTGTAAATAAACAATCCCTCTCCGGATCAGAGAGGGATTGTCAAGTGGGTCTGTGGATCTAGTTTCTGGTGCTTCAACCAGGTCAGCTATTCCTAAAAACCCTACAGTAAACCGGCCAGGACTTACATCATGCCCATGCCGCCCATACCGCCCATACCGCCCATGCCGCCCATACCGCCCATGCCGCCCATACCACCCATGCCACCCATGCCATCATCAGGCATGGCTGCTTTCTTCTCAGGCTTCTCAACGACCAAAGCTTCAGTGGTCAGCACCATTCCAGCAATCGACCCCGCATTTTGCAATCCTGAACGAACCACTTTTGCCGGATCGACAATACCCTGGGCAATCATGTCTTCAAACTCCCCTGTGAGAGCGTTATAGCCAATATTGAACTCTGTATCACGTACTTTTTCGACGATGACGGAACCTTCTGCCCCAGCATTATCCGCAATCTGACGCAGCGGAGCCTCAAGGGCTTTGGCTACGATATTCGCACCAATGACCTCTTCAGTACTAAGCTGTTGCTTGAATTCTTCGATCTTCTTCGCCAGATGAATTAGAGTTGTGCCACCCCCCGGAACAATCCCCTCTTCTACCGCCGCTTTCGTGGCATTGAGAGCGTCTTCAATCCGTAACTTGCGGGACTTGAGCTCGGTTTCTGTCGGAGCACCAACCTTAATCACAGCCACCCCTCCAGCGAGCTTGGCAATGCGCTCCTGAAGTTTTTCCCGGTCATAGTCGGAATCGGTTTCCTCAAGCTGACGGCGCAGTTGGGCTACCCGGGTATCGACTTCCGCTTTGTGAGCAGTTCCAGCCACAATCACGGTGTTATCTTTCTCAATGGTGATTTTGGTGGCCGTGCCCAGCATATCCAGGGAAACCCCATCCAGGCTGAGGCCAACTTCCTCAGAGATCAACTGACCCCCTGTCAGGATAGCAATATCCTGCAGCATGGCTTTACGGCGATCGCCAAATCCAGGAGCCTTGATAGCTGCCGCATTTAGGACTCCTCTGGCCTTGTTGACTACCAGGGTCGCTAGGGCTTCTCCTTCAATGTCTTCAGCAATGATCAACAGAGGTTGACCCGCCCGAGCCACCTTTTCCAGGGTTGAGACTAGATCCTGAATGCTGCTAATTTTTTTATCGGTGATCAAAATTTTGGCATTGTCGTAGTCTACAATCATCCGATCGTTATCGGTGATGAAGTAGGGAGACAAATATCCTCGGTCAATCTGCATCCCTTCCACCACGTCTAGCTCCGTAGAGAGGGATTTGGATTCCTCTACCGTGATTACCCCATCAGTAGTGACTTTTTCCATAGCCTGGGCAATCATCTGACCAATTTCTGCATCATTCCCCGCCGAAATAGTAGCAACCTGGGCGATCGCTCCCCCCTCCACTGGCTTGGCAATAATGCCGATCTGATTCACAAGGAAATTTATCGTCTTTTCGATGCCTCGACGCAATGACACAGGGTTCGCCCCAGCGGCCACATTCTTCAAGCCCTCATGTACCATGGCCTGAATTAAAATTACGGCTGTTGTTGTGCCATCTCCAGCAATGTCATTGGTTTTGGACGCGACCTCTTGAACCAGTCTAACTCCGGTGTTTTCCAGAGGATCAGCCAGCTCAATCTCTTTTGTCACCGTAACCCCATCATTAACGATGCTAGGTGCACCAAATTTCTTCTCCAATAAAACATTCCGCCCTTTTGGCCCCAAAGTCACGCGAACTGCGTCTACAGTTGCGTTGATTCCTTTTTCCAGGGCCTGTCTTGCCTCTTCATTAAATGCAACGATCTTAGCCATAGGATTACTCTCTAGCTCATTCAACTTGTCAATTTAGCACTCTTGGGGTCAGAGTGCTAATTCGTGGAAACCGTACAACGGTTATTGGAAGTCCCCAAAGAGCACCTGACTCGGGTTTTCATTACATTCTGTTAAGTTGTTAAGGTGTGGGCTTCTGAAACTTAGATCTTTAAAACTTAAGTCAATAGGATACAAGTTGATAGGATACAAGTTGATAGGATACAAAGGGATTTAGAAAACGGGCTCGGTCTAGCCATGATTAACAGCATCCATCCCTTCGCGATCGCGCCTCGATTGGGGGAGCAAAACCTATATCATGGGAATCTTGAATGTCACCCCAGATAGCTTCAGCGATGGGGGGCGATTTAATACAGTAGAGGCGGCTCTAAACCAGATTGAGCAAATGGCTATTGCTGGGGCAGACATCATCGATATCGGGGGGCAATCCACCCGACCCGGAGCAGAAATTATTTCCTTAACAGAAGAACTAAACCGGGTCATTCCCATCATTGAGGCCCTGCGAAATCAATCCCATCCCTGGGCTCAACTGCCAATTTCCGTGGATACTACCGTGGCAAAGGTAGCTGCCGCCGCCATTGCCGCCGGAGCAGATCTGGTGAATGACATTTCTGGAGCCACCTATGATCCACAGATGTTGAGTACAGTTGGGGAATCAGGAGTGCCCCTGATTCTGATGCACCTGCGGGGAACCCCTAAAACCATGCAAACCCTGACGGATTATCAAGATCTGATGGGAGAAATCAGTCAGTTTCTCCAGGGGCGCATTCAAGCCTGTGGGGCCTCGGGGATTGATCCACATCAGATTATCATCGACCCCGGCATTGGGTTTGCGAAAACCCCCGGGCAAAACCTGGAGATTCTCAGGCAGCTTGCCACACTTAAAGAATTGAATTGTCCGATTTTAGTGGGCCCGTCTCGTAAGAGCTTTATTGGCCATATCCTCAATCAACCCGATCCTCAACAACGAGTCTGGGGAACTGCCGCCGCCTGTGTCAGCGCCATCGCCCATGGGGCAGATATCCTGCGGGTACATGATGTCAAAGCCATGGTAGAGGTTTGTCGAGTGGCAGATGCAATTTACCGTTTTGATCAGGCATCTTGATCCAGTAACTTCAGGATTTGGGGATAGGAATTCTACAGGAGAAATCTAGTTGTTCAAAGTCGTCAGAGCAGTAAGATAGAAGATAAATTAAAAGATCGATTGTTATTACAAGCCGATGGGAAAGCCATGCGAGTTTATGTGCTGTTATTCAATGCTGGAACCGAAAATGAAGGAATTCACACCATTCAGCAAGGCGATCGCAATACAGTGCTGATGTTTGAAAGTGAAGATGATGCGACTCGATTTAGCATTTTACTGGAGGCCCAGGATTTTCCAGTGCCGAATGTAGAATCGATTGAGGAAGCAGAAATCCAGGAATTTTGTCGCCGGGTGGGCTACGAGTATCGCTTCATTCCTACTGGCGAATTAGAAATTCCCCCCGAGAA
The DNA here is from genome assembly GCA_012033335.1 of Oscillatoriales cyanobacterium RM2_1_1. Taxonomy (GTDB): domain Bacteria; phylum Cyanobacteriota; class Cyanobacteriia; order Cyanobacteriales; family Microcoleaceae; genus JBHJGO01. The sequence goes on along the minus strand of JAAURB010000103.1, from coordinate 2,615 downwards.
CAACGTCAATCAAACTGATTGGTCAGGGGATGAGGACAGTCGAGATGGGGCTCAGCTTGACCCACCCGGGGAAGTCGTCTCCGATGACCTGGATATGATCCGTCGGCGCTTGGAAGGGTTACTGTAATGGCCCAGTGGAAAACCCGTGGACATCTGGTGACCGAGCAAAACAATGCCAATAGCCAGAATCTAGACCAGTTGAGTGCATTAGAATTGGTTGACTTATTTAATCGGGAAGATGTCCAGACCTTGCTGGCCATCGCCCGCGCCCGGGAATCCCTGGCCCAAGCCATTGATCTAGTTAGTATGGCCCTGGGCCAGGGAGGGCGGTTATTTTATGTTGGAGCGGGAACCAGTGGCCGCTTGGGGGTGCTGGATGCTACGGAATGTCCACCAACTTTTTGTACCCCTGCCGATCTAGTTCAGGGCATTATTGCCGGAGGAGCTGCTGCCCTGGTCAGAAGTTCTGAGGATTTAGAAGATCGGGCCGAGGATGGTCAGCGGGCGATCGCCCATCATCAGATTACGGCCCTGGATGTGGTGGTGGGAATCACAGCGGGTGGAACTACTCCGTTTGTCCATGGGGCTTTGATGGCAGCCCAACAGCGAGGAGCTAAGACTGTGTTTATGGCCTGTGTTCCAACCGAACAGGTGGATGTGCAGACGGATATTGACATTCGGCTGATCGTCGGGCCGGAAATTCTGGCCGGGTCTACCCGATTAAAGTCAGGAACTGTGACAAAAATGGCTTTGAATATTCTCTCCACGGGAGTCATGGTCAAGCTGGGCAAGGTTTATGGCAATCGCATGGTAGATGTGGCCGTCACCAATACCAAGCTACGGGATCGGGCCCTGCGAATTTTGACGGATCTGACTCCAATGGATCGATCCGCCGCAGACGGACTACTCGAGCGCAGTGGGAAGTCAGTCAAGCTATCTTTGGTGACCTATTGGACGGGCCTGGAAGGAGAAACCGCTGAAGATCTCCTCAAACAACATCATGGCAATCTTCGGGAAGCAATTATGGCCCATCAATCCAACTCCGCCGCAGATGGAGAGCAAGCTCATAGTTGAGCGTGAAACTAAAGAATGTCCATCAATTAGAGGCAAATCCTGTGGAGCAAGCATCTTACCTGCTGGGAAACAGCCGTCTCGGCTGTTCTATCTATTTAGGACTACCAATTCATCATCTTAATTCATGACTTTAGCTTGAAATTAAACCGGGAAATCAAACCGGGAAATGGGCCCAGAAATGAAACTAAAATTGGGCTGATTCAGCAGATTTACGGAGAATTAAACCAACCCGGCCAGATTTTACATGAACTTTACAAAGTTCCTCTTGAATCCTTCAACCAATCAAGGCTAGACTAAAACATATGGAATATAACACGTGTTATGTTTTCGGTGCGTAGGGTTGTTATTGGTGTTGTGAGTAGAGCGTTTCCCACGCTGCTGGAATGTGGGAATTGGTAGTGAACCGCACTACCAATTCCCCAATCCGTTCTTCACGCCATTGAACATTGAAAGTCTCTGTATTGTTATCTGCATTGTTATTGGTATCATAAATGTCGAAAGAATTTGCAGTGGGTATTCTAGCAGTGCTCGGTTTGGCTATGCCTGCTTTAGGACAATCTTCTGGAGTCGTTCCGCCTGATCAGTCGGTGGCGGGCCAAACCCAGGCTGAGTGGTCAGAGGATTGGTGGCGTTATACTTATTCAATTCCCGCCGTCGATAATCCTTTTCTGGACTCAACCGGGGTCAATGCCGGAATCAATCAATCCGGGCCAGTATTTTTCTTGGGCATCAGCTTCAGTGGGCCTGATCCCAATAATCAGACAGCCAATCGCACCATTGAAGTCAACAAAAACAAGAACTTGTTTTTCCCCCTGGTCACTTCACAATTCGATGAGCTTCAGCTTGGCGGATTGTCAGTGGAACAGCTTCGGGGATTGAACCAGGCTATTATCGATACGGCTGAGAATCTATTTCTAGAGATTGACGGCCTATCGATTCCTGTTTTGGAAAATGCCCGATAGGTTAGTGATGTCTTCAGCTATGACCTGGTGGCTAACAGTATTCTAGGAAACCCTGTAGCTCTCACTGCTAATCAAGCTGTATCCGATGGGTTCTGGGCGATGCTACAACCCTTGGCACCCGGAGAATATACCCTGCGGTTTGGTGGAGACCTGAATTTTGCCAATCTCGACATTGAAGACTCCCTGGGGTTGGAGGAGTTTGAAGGCTTTCTTCAGGTTGCCGGTGTTGTGTCCCAGGATATCACCTATCAAGTGACCTCTGTCCCTGAACCCACATCAGCCCTAGCCCTGTTGTCCGTTGCTGGTACGGTGATTTTTGCAGCAGGACGGCGGCAGACAAAATCCTAGGCCAGCAACGTTACTGTTTTCAAAGCTCCGCTGTGTAGAACTCTGAAAAAACTTAAGGATAGAAAATGATTTGTGAAGCGGGGTTTAGAGAGTTCGTTCTCAAACCCCGCTTCAGTTTTCTCATGATTGATTTGGGATTGCGATATCAACTCCGGTGCTAAGTAGCTAGGCACAATTAATTAGAAGATACATGTAGGGGGTTGAAGGGGCACTGCCCCCTTCCTGCAAGCC
>JAAURB010000177.1 GCA_012033335.1 Oscillatoriales cyanobacterium RM2_1_1 | reverse complement strand
GAAAGCCACCACATGCTCCTGCCGGGATCCTTCCACTTGCAGAGGTTGATAATCGCCAGACTGAAACAGCTCTGGGTACTGCCGTCGGGTTTGCAAGCCCAGATAAATCACAAACTGCTTGATGCGGCCATCCTGACGGGTGGCCAGCAGTTGCTGGATCAGGGGTTGGGGATCCCGCTCTAATCCGGCTCGAATCACTTGCAGACAGACCTTGCGTTGCTCATAGTCCACCGGACGACGATTATCAGGATCCACCATGCTCAAGTCCCAAAATTCTGAGCCTTGGTAAATATCGGGGATCCCTGGCACCATCAACTTCAACAGGGTTTGAGAAAGGGAATTAAAGATGCCGAGGTGCTGAATCTGTTTCTGGAAAGGCACAAAAGAAGGCAAAAAGTCATTGTCATCGCTCGGCAACAAAATTTGCTCTACAAATTGAGTGGCTGCCTCTTCGTACTCCACATTATTATTGAGCCAAGCTGTGTGGACTTTTGCTTCCCTCACGGCTTTGATCAGATATTCCTTCACCCGCTGAATAAATTGGAGATAATCTCGATGATAATAGTCAGGTTCTTCTCCACTAAAGAATGGCATAGAGCCGATCAAAGTTTGATAAAGCAAATACTCATCATTGCGAGCAGGATATTCCCACCGTCGGACTTTCTTTTTGAAATGAAGATTGGCCTCATGCCATTCCTCCAGACAATCTTTCCAATCCTCGGGGATTTCAGACAAAATACTAATGCGAGCCCGAGCATCCTCCCCTCTTTTGGTATCATGAGTGGCGAGGGTATTCAGGGTGTGGGGCCAGTGCAGAGCGCGATCCTGATTAAAGACATGAAAGCTCTCTACCGAGGTACCAAAACAACCGGGATCCCCGCCCACTTCGTTGAGAGACATTAGGCGATTATAGACATAAAAAGCTGTGTCTTCAACGCCTTTAGCCATCAGTGGCCCAAAAAGTTGTTGTGTCCGCCTAGCAAAATGAATCCATTCTTGGCGCTCGTCTTCATTGAGTGATTCATCATAATTTAACAACAATAACTTTTGGATAAAGTATAATTCATTGGCCAAGTCGGGCATAGCTTCAAGAGATTGGCTAATGGCCACATTGACATATCCTTGTTCCTGTTCATTCAAAACATTTCCCGTGACATAGACTCGATAGACAGGGAATCTCACCAACACTTCAATCAGGGCTTTTCGCAGACTATAGAGGGTAAAGTCATTGGCATAGCGATGGCGGCTGGCAATCTGCTTCAAATTATAAGAGAGATTATCTACATCTCCAGCCAAGTTGCGATCAAGGATGATTCGTTTTTTAGCTTCCGCCACATTCTCAAAATCATCTCTCAGCCGCGAGAAGCTAGTGTAGACGGAAGTAAATTCTTCTTCTTGGCGTCCATCACAGAATAAGCCATTGATCTTAATCAGAGATTCATAGCCAGTCGCCCCTTGGATAGCCAGTTACGCCGCAAGGACTCATCAGCTTCTAAGATCTTCTCCACAACGATATAAGCATCTTTGGCTTTTTCTCTGAGTCGATCAAGATATTCACCGGGATCATAGAGACCATCTATATGATCGATTCTCAACCCCCTAAAAATTCCTTGATCAATCAATCTAAAAATCAATTCGTGAGTTCTCTTAAAAACCTCTCTATCTTCAATTCGCAAAGAAATCAACTCATTAATCGTAAAGAAGCGTCGATAGTTAATTTCTTCAGCTCCCACCTTCCAGAAAGTCAGGTTAAAATACTGTTCTGTTAACAGCCGGTCTAACAGATCAAAACTCCCTGGATCCTCAGGGATCCCGTTGAATTGGGCAATAGTCTCATCCACAAACTGATGGATATCGGTGCTGTGACTATACAGCTCCCAAAGTAACTCTTTGACAAAAGCAATCTGGTCAGTGCGCTCCAGCAAATCAACCTTGGTGGGGATCGAGCGCAGGGTATAGAGTGCCGCTAAAAAGCGAATATAATCGGGATCCCCTTTCTTTAACTTTTGCTTGAATTTTTTCAGGTTATGGGTAAAAACAGGGTAATAAGTATTGATATTGAGAGGTAATTTGAGATTATAATAGTTGATGCTGAGGCCAGATTCATCATACTTGAGCTGAATTTGACCTTGTTCAAGACAAACATTATAAAAATCTCCCAGAAAAGGAGCTAAAATTCGACCCTGAATGTTGAGATAAGAATGATTCCAATTAACATCAAATGAATCATAGTAGTCTGAGTCTGGGCCACTCTCTAGCACATCCATCAACATCTTGTTTTGGCCATCGTAAGCCATATGATTCGGAACAATATCTTGGATCCAGCCCATTAATTTTTTTTGTAAGGAATCCACTAGCTGCCGTAATCCTTCTTCTCCCCCCAGCTCTTGATTGATGCTGCCGGGATCCACCACATCGTAACCATGTGTGCTGCCGGCCCGAGACTGAAAAATCGGGGATGCGTAGACATCTGAAATACCTAACTCTGCCAAATAGGAGACTATACTTTGGGCTGATGCAAAGGGAAAGGCTGAGTTGAATTGGATCCGATAAGTTGATGCTGGAATATACATAGATACCTCTGGTCGGGAAATCAGCAGTTGGGTAAAGAGCTGGCGGAGAAGCTGACCCTGGCTGTGCTCTTGAACGCTACCACTATCTGCTCGGGTGCTTTAGCCGTTATCCTATCTCTCACTGCGGCTCAGACAAGATTTTTATCGGGATCCCTAGCTAAAGAAGAAGATGTTGAGGTAGGATTAAGAACCTTAGGATAACTCATGGCGGGCGTAGCCAAGTGGTTAAGGCAGTGGATTGTGGTTCCACCATTCGTGGGTTCGACCCCCATCGTCCGCCCTCAGTTAAATCAAGCTAAATCCTGACAGCAAGCGGGCTTCCAGAGCCAATCCACCCTTTTGGATCCCGCCAAATGTCTCCAAATAGCTCCAAATCACGCCAAATAAATAGCCAACATAGTAGCCAACGCTCCGATCCCCCCCTTGTTAAGGTCATCCCCATCAAGGCTGCATCGGCTGCTCTTGATGCCCGATTACGACAAGCCAACGGTAGTCTCAAGGCGGGCAACATCAGGATGAAGATTGAGATCCGCCGCCGCAATTTCTACCTACGTGGGATCCTGCCAGCCAAGCCAGGGAAAGACCATCCCCCTAAGCAGCAGCCCCTATCCACCGGGATCCCTGCCAACATCGGCAATCTGCCAGCGGTGGAGAAAAAGGCAAGGCAGATCTCGGTTCAAGTGGCCGATGAATCCTTTTGCTGGGATGACCATATTCGCGCCAAGCCTCAGCCCTCAGATCTACCACCACAGACCATC